>DATKWY010000322.1:0-6200 GCA_035529295.1 Candidatus Desulfaltia sp.
TGCTGGCTACCATTAGGCTCTGGCACACGTTCCACGGGTCACCCACGTAGGCAACCTTCAGCCCTTGAAGCTTGCCCTTGTGTTCACGTATGGTGAGCATGTCGGCTAAGCCTTGGCACGGGTGGGTGAGGTCGGTGAGGGCGTTGATGACGGGACTATCCATGTACTCGGCGTACTCTTCCACGATGTTCTGGCCGTATGTTCTGATTACCAGGCCGTCGCAGTACCTGTCGATGATGCGGGCCGTGTCCTTGATGGGCTCGCCTCGGGCCAACTGCATCACGTCGGGGGTGGCGTAGAAGCTCTGCATCCCCAGGTGGGCGATGGCTGCCTGGAAGCTGAAGCGGGTCCTTGTACTGTGTTTCTCGAAGATCATGGCCATGGTGCGGCCCCGGAGGTATTCGTGGGGCTGCTTCATCATGCGTTGCCGCTTGAAGTCGGCGGAGACGTCCAGCATGTAGGTGATTTCTTCCTTCTTCCAGTCCATGAGGGTGAGAAAGTCCTTGCCTTGGAATCGGTCCTTGAAGCTCATAACGATTCAAAGAGAATAGGATGGGGCCGAGGGTTTAAAACTAGCGTTTACCCTATTTGGGACAATTCTTAGCTTGGAAGCCATGGTTGGTGTAAATGTCTTGCCTCCATCGGTACAAAATGGTACCATTTCATGATTCTGGCTGCGACCTACATGATTAAACTAAGACGACCCCCGTATGATGAAATGGTACCATTTTCACGCCTTTAAACAAAAGTGCCATTACACCATGACGGTGTAAGTGCCGTATCCTTGGCACTCTTTCGTCAGGCACAGTAAACATTTGGATAATGGTACCATTCAGTGAGCGGAGGCACAGGATATTAGGCCCCGAGGTCTCACCCGTTGTAAAGGCAGTGAGAATTAGGCTCCGGTATCTGATCGAGGCTAGGAGGGATTTCGAGGAGGCGTATCTCCTATTCCGGGTCCTTTACAGGATGGAGTCACACAGCCCTGGGAGGCCTGATTACCCTGAGCCTGAGTGGGTGACCATGGAGGCGTACCTTAACGTGAATCACTGCAGTTTCTCCAGCTAAATAATGGTACCATTATTTTCAGGGCGCGGAGTCATACACTCTCACATACGGCTCCTTACCCGTATACGGCTATCGACGCCCAGGCTAAAATGGGATGACTGCCGCCGAGAACTGGTGATCTGTTAAGGCGCCGAGTAGGGCGGACTGAGATGAAAATGTGCGGTGGTCAGAGAGTAGCTTTCTGCTCCCAGATCTTCTGCTGGTCGGGGTGCTCCTGGAAGAACCTGTCAATTATCTGGTCGCATGTCTTCTGGGCCTTGAGCAGGGCATCCCTCATGTTGACACTGGTCAGCTGCCCGTCCTTTTTGAGGAACCTGCCGTCGCAGATGACGTTGTCGATGTCCGCCGGCATCCCGTAGAGGAACACGCTGGTGACCGGGTCTCTGGTAGGTGTAATGTAGGGGTTCATCAGGTTGAAGGTGATGACATCAGCTTTCTTCTCCGGCTCTAGGCTGCCGATCTCTTTATCCAATCCCAGGGCCTTGGCCCCGCCCATGGTGGCCAGCCACAGCATCTCGTAGAAGCTGGGCCGCGATGTGCGCCTGCTGTCGTTGACCATCCCCAGATACCCGCCGACCTTGGACGCCCGCGTCATGACGCCGTTTCTCTGCTTCCTCGCCAGGTCGCACATGTCGTGGTAGTAGTCGTCTGTGCCCAGACCCACGGGTATCCCCATGTCCAGCCAGTCTATCAGCGGACTCTCCACGCTGTGGCAGTGAAGTATGCTCATACCCGTCTCCTTTATGAGCTGGAAGTCCTTGGCCGTCCCATAGGTCAGGTGAGCCCCGCTCAGCTTCTCATCCATTACTCCCAGGTCGTGGAGGTGCTGAGGCGGCGTCTTACCGAACAGCCTCTGCACCTGCCTGTACTCCCTCATGCTCTGGCTCAGGTGGGTGGTCATCCTGAGGCCGTGCTCCTCCGCGAACTCCCTGCACTCAAGATAGACGTCCGGCAAGGCCATGTCCGGGGCCTTGGGGCACATCAGAGCAGTTATCCTTCCTTCGGCCTTCCCGTGCCAGTCAAAGTACAGGTCCTTGGCCCTCTTCACGGCCGCGTCCCTCTTCTCGGGCAGGTACTCGAAGACGCCGTGCTTCAGCTTTTCTAGGTCAACGTGCTCAATGTCTCCCGCTAGGTGGCACCTGTTCCCGGCCTCGGCCACGGCGCGGGCGTACCCATCTGGATAGGTGTACACAAGCATGCTGGTGGTGCAGCCGCCGTAGATGAACTCGGCGCAACTGGCCAGGCCCAGGGTCTCCATCTGCTCTGGCCTCCTGTACCCCTCCAGGGGCAGGTTGGTCTCGAAGAAGTCCCCCATGAGCTCGTAGACGCCCCTGAAGTACTGCTGCAGGTGACTGTGGCTGTTCACGTACCCCGGCATCACCAGGTGGTGCCCTGCGTCCACCACGTGTTCAGGGTCCCGGACCTTGATGCTTTTACCCACCTCCGCTACCCTGTCGTCCACTATGTAGACGTCGCCCTCCTTGAACACCCTGTCCCCGGGGTCCATGGTGACGACGAAGCCGCCTCGGATCAACACGTCGGTCATGCCCGTCGTTCAAGGTAATGGCTGGTCCAGATAAAAAACCATCCAGAGGAAACACAAGTATGGATGCCACCTTAACTAACATTAGTTATTAAGTAACCTTCATTGAAAGGAGAACAGGCGCGGGGCGGGCCAATGTTAGAAGAGACAGTCAACGCTGAGATGGTGTTCTTCTACGTGTGCCTAGGGTTGTCCTTCATCTACTCCATCCAGGGAGACACAAGAAACATGCTCATGTGGCTCCTCTTCGCCCTGTTCTTCATGGTGTGGGATGTGAGAAAAGACGACAAAACACAACCCCAAGTACCCTGAAAAACCCAAATTACCAGCCACTGGTAACAAGCCTCTAACTCTAAAAAACTCAACGAAAAACAGCGCAGTTAGCTAAAAGCAACCCAAAAAAATCTCACATTCTACCCAGCCACTGTCATAAAAGCTGAGACAAAAAATAGAGGAGGTATCATCCCTCGACCCTGTCAGCGTAATAAGCCGGGTCATTCCCCAGATATATCGCGTTAGCCCGGCCACAGGCAGAGCAGTGACGGTCCTCGTACCTCAGGTTAGCGCCACAGGAGCAGACAGTCCATATCTGGGCCCCACAGTTTGGACAGTACCTGCCCTCGGTCTTACGGTGAGGCCCGGACTCCAGCACAGGCCTGATGCTCGTCTTACAGTAGGCGCAGTGACCCTGCTTAACCAGCGACTCCACAAGCACTCAATGTGCAGCAAACCTTAAAACTATATCTCGTGGCGGCCGGTCAACTCGCACACCCTGCACAGGCCACCCTGAGATGGCGCCCCGCAGACAGGGCAGACTCCCGCAACCTTAACCACATCCCTGGAGGCCAGCTTAAGACCCGTCTGGTACACTATGAACTTGGTGCCGGGCCGCCGAACCTCCATCTGGTTCAGGAACCGTCTAGCGTCCCCCCTCATGGCTTCGCCGGCGTAGGGGCACGGCACGCTCTGAAACTCCAGCCCGTTCAGGTAAGCGTATAGAGCCGTCTCACGCTCAGGGACCTCGCACAGGGGCTTCACGCGCCTCACGTAGCCGGCCAGCTTCCTGCCCCCCGGGTCGAATCCCTCAAGCCTGGAGACGTCGCCCCTGAGAATGTTCAGCAGCACCGTCTGAGCCATGTCGTCCAAGTTGTGACCCGTCGCAAGCCTGTCCGCCCCCACCGAGACAGCGGCCTCGTTCAACGCTCTCCTGCGGAGAACACCGCAGTAGCTGCAAGCCCCCAGCTCCCGGTCCTTGGCCGCGATCATGTCCATGGTCTCCCCGAAGAGCTCATTGAAGCTGAGAACCCTCATCTCCACGCCCAGCTCCCTGCAGCTCCTCTCCGCTATCCTGAGAGCCTCGTCCCGGTAGCCCTCGATACCCTCGTCGATGCAGACCGCCACCAGTTCACTGTTAGGCCGCTCTTCCTCGATCATGTGGAGAAGCCTGAGAAGCGTCAGGCTGTCCTTGCCGCCGCTCACCCCTACAGCGATCCTGCTATCATGCTTAAACATCCTGTGCCTGTTGATGGTCCTCTTCACCCTCTCCAGTAGGGTCTCGCTGAAGCAGCGTCCGCATAGACGCTCCCCCGAGTAGGGCCTATGGTATACGGAGGGAGCGCCACAGCGGGTGCAGTCCACGGTCATCTCTATCCACCGTGCGCCACGGATAGCAGTACAAGCTCGTCGCCGGGCCCCACCCGTGAATCCACTCCTTCGAGGTTTCCCACCTCAACCCCGTTGAGCAGGACCAAGGCATCCGACTCATACGTGTTTAGGGTAGAGTCCCAAACGGCTTCACGCAGCCTCGCCCTGCCATCAAACAGGGTCTCCAGCACCTCGGCTATGGTGCGCTTCTCCCCTAAATCTAGCTCCAACTGGCCTATGCCGGCCGCGTCCTTTAGGACGCCTAGAAGTTTGACCTTCACCCGCATCCCTGACACCAACACAGCCCAGCCATATAATCATTGACCCCTTGTGAGCTTGGCCAAGAAAAAGCCCGTGCACAGGTGCTCAACGGGCACAAGCCTCTGAGCCTCCCTAAGCCCCATGAGGCCCGGCTCACCGATGCGCGGCGCGGAGGGGGCAAGCCGGTAATCCGGGTGCTTCTCCAGGAGCCGGGTCACATTTAACTCGTTCTCCTCGACGGTCACGCTGCACGTGCAGTACAGGAGTGTCCCCCCAGGCTTAACATAATTGGTAACGTTGTCCAGTATCCTCCACTGGAGACGGCTGAACCTATCAATAGAGCGGGGCGTGAGCCTCCACTTACCACTGGGAGACTGGTTGAAGGTACCAGTACCCGTGCAAGGAGGATCAACTACCGCCACATCCACCTCGAATCCGGGCAGCCCTCGACCGCTGGACGCGTCCGCCAGCACCGGCTTCGCGATACTGACGCCCAGCGTCTCTGTCAGCCGCTCCCAGCTCCTCAGCCTCCTAAGAGAGTTATCCACCGATATTATCCTGCCCTGGTTGCTCATCAGCTGAGCCATGTGGCTGGTCTTCACACCCGGAGCCGCACAGACGTCGAGAACGGTGTCCCCCGGACGCGGGGCCGCTGCCTCGACGGCCAGAATACTGGCCAAGTCCTGAAGTATTAACTCGCCTCTCCTGTACTCTCTAGTAGACGTGAGGCCTTCACCCTCCAGCAGTCTGTACCCGTACCGGAGCCCGGGGACGCCCTGAAGCTGATAGCCTTGACGTTGGAGACTTTCAACTGTCTCTTCTCCGCCTACAAGCGAGTTCACCCTAATATAGCTAGGCACATCAACATGCGCCATAAGCTTCTCCGCATAAACCCCGCCAAAGGTGTCTGTGAGGTACCCTACGTACCAGGAGGGGAAAAAGAGTTTAAGCGCAAGCTGATCTCGTTCAGCCAGGTGAGGGAAAGGTATCGTGCTGGCAGGTATCAAGTCAAACGAGTCCTGGATGGACCTGAACTCGCGCCTGCTGATGAGTCGTGCACCTAACTCTAAAAGGCTATTTGCGTACGAGTAGGGGCAGCCGGAGTAGTGGACCAAGTATGCGTAGAGCCTGAGTAGGCTTCTGGCACCCAGACTCAAGTCACTTAGGCCTCTGGGCTCGATACTCTGGCCAACTAGGTAGTCTAGGGCGTTCTTTCTCCGGGTGACCTCACGGACAAGCCTGTAGGCCTCTCTGCCCTTTTCTCTGTCAGTTACTCCAAGCTGTTTAACGGCCTTGCGGTACGCGGCCTCCTCGTTTAGCCGCTTAAGCTCGACCCAGCTTAAGGCTTCTATGGCTAGGGTCCATGACTCGGTCAAAACGCTTCAAAGAAGACGGAGACGTTTAAAAGGGTATCAGAGGCTATGCGCCTCTAGTCACCTGGACAGACCCGTCGGATGAAACTACTGCTTTCGCGTGCCGTAACGCCCAGCAGCTGATGACCACTCCCACCGGCAGTGACGCAGGGTGGCGGGCCGCCAACTCTACGTGCACATCCAGGACGCTCGGCCCCTCGCCGAGCCCCATGGTGCCGATGCCTAGCTCGTTGAGCCTGGTCAGCAGTTCCTCCTCCACAGCCGCGATCTCCGGGTCGCTGTTCCTCACTTTGAAGGGCTTCAGCAGCGCC
>DATKWY010000323.1:0-2155 GCA_035529295.1 Candidatus Desulfaltia sp.
TAGACCAGACAACCCTGTGGTGATCTAGGATGCGGTTAGCGGCTCTATTCAGCGGCGGAAAGGACAGCGTCCTGTCGGCCAGGCTGGCCGAGAAGATGGGCCACGAGGTGCCTTGCCTTGTAACCATGAGGTCTGAGAACCCGGACAGTTACATGTTCCACACAGTGAACATCGACGCCACCAGGCTCCAGGCGGAGGCTTGGGGCAAGAGGTGGGTGGAGGCTAGGACCGCGGGGGAGAAGGAGAGGGAGATTGAGGACCTGAAGTCCGTTTTGGCGGGGCTGGATGTGGATGGCGTGGTATCGGGCGCCATCGCGTCCAGCTACCAGAGGGTCCGGGTTGACCGGGTGTGCCGTGAGCTGGGGTTCACCCATGTTTCACCCCTATGGGGCCGCGACAGGGTGGAGCTTCTCATGCAGATTCTAGTTGAGAACATGAGGGTCATCGTTACTGCGGTAGCCGCCCACGGGTTAGACGAGTCCTGGCTAGGAAAGGAGCTTAATATGGAGGCCGTTAACCGGTTGCTGAGTCTCCGGAAGGATTACGGCGTGGACCCCTGCGGCGAGGGCGGAGAGTACGAGAGCCTGGTGGTGGACGCCCCCTGGTTCAGCCACAAGATAGAGATATCCATGGCGGAGAAGACGTGGGACGGGGTCAGCGGCCGGTACCATGTGCTGGAGGCTCACCTAGCTACCAAGGATTGATGCATAAAGATTAAAAGTGGTGAACTCCTTCAAGATTGTGAGAGGAGAACGCGGTGATGTCCCGCCAAACAGCCTAGGCCGAGAGGCCCAACCAAGCTTTAGATGCTCCTCCGCTGTTCTGGGAAACCTTCCTGATAGCGTGAGCCAGTGGTGGCACCACCCCTGTTCCCCGGAGATGACCAAAGATGAGTGAGAAGAAGAAGCAGGAAGTAGTCTCCGAGGCCCTGAAGGCCGAGGAGAAGCTAAGGAGCCAGTGGTACATACTGGACCTGGAAGGCGAGCTTTGGCCCCTGGACGAGTACGACTTCAAGGGGCAAGACAAGCTGAAGCTATTCAGCGGATACGAGTACCAGAAGGATCGCACCGTGGACAGGACACCGCCCCACGTGGACCTCATGAGGAGCCTGGAGCTGGTGGACTACGAGCCCGCCTCTGACCCCGGCAACTTCAGGTACTACCCCAAGGGCAGGATGGTGAAGGCTCTGCTGGAGGAGTACGTCACCAGCATGGTGCACGAGTACGGCGGCATGGAGGTGGAGACCCCTCTCATGTACAGCATGGAGCACCCCAGCTTGAAGAGCTACATGAACAGGTTCCCGGCCAGGCAGTACACCGTGGAGAGCGACGACACCCAGTACTTCCTACGGTTCGCGGCCTGCTTCGGCCAGTTCCTCATGAGCCACGACGCCACCATCAGCTACAGGAACCTGCCCATGCGCATCTACGAGATGACCAGGTACAGCTTCAGGCGGGAGCAGCGGGGCGAGCTCACCGGGCTGAGGAGGCTCCGCGCCTTCACCATGCCCGACGTCCACGCCTTCTGCCGCGACCTACCCCAAGCCAAGGAGGAGTTCCTGCGCCGCTTCAGGCTCAGCCAGGACGTGCTCAAGGGCATCGGGTTCGAGAAGCCCGACTACGAGCTGGCCATTAGGGTAGTTGAGGACTTCTGGAAGGAGAACAAGGAGTTCGTCGTAGACCTGGCCCGGCAGCACGGCAAGCCCGTGCTGGTGGAGATGTGGAGGGAGAGGTTCTTCTACTTCATCCTCAAGTGGGACATGAACTTCGTGGACAACCTGGACAAGGCGAGCGCCTTCAGCACCGACCAGATCGACGTGGAGAACGGGCCCAGGTACGACATCAAGTACATGGACGAGGACGGCACCCAGAAGCATCCACTGATCCTCCACTGCAGCCCCTCGGGGGCCATAGAGCGAGACATCTACGGGCTTCTGGAGAAGGCCGCCTTCGACATGAAGGCGGGCAAGAAGCCGTCGCTGCCCCTGTGGCTGGCCCCCACCCAGGTACGGGTGATCCCCGTGAGCGAGGAGTACGTGGGGCACGCCGACCAGATCAGGAGCCAGTTCAGCAGGGTTCGGGTGGACGTGGACAACAGGGACGAGACCGTTGGCAAGAAGATCAGGGACGCAGAGAAGGAGTGGATACCCTACATA
>DATKWY010000324.1:0-7171 GCA_035529295.1 Candidatus Desulfaltia sp.
GCCTGGTCTGGGTGGACGCCCACGGGGACTTCAACACCCCTGAAACCAGCCTCAGCGGCATGATGGGCGGCATGCCCGTGGCCATTAGCACCGGTCTATGCCTCCACCACATCAGGCGGGCCTGCGGCCTGGACCCACCGCTGCCGATGAAGTATGTGACAATGGTGGGGGTGAGAGACACGGACCCCTGGGAGCAGTGCCTGATAGACCAGAACGACGTCAGCCAGATAACCGTGAATGACGTGAGGCGCCTCAGCCCAGCAATAGACATGGAGATGGACAGGCTCAGCATCCTCACGGACATCATCTACGTCCACATAGACCTGGACGTACTGGACCCCGGTGACATCCCCGGCGCGGGTCTACCCGTGGAGGACGGCCCCACCGCTGAGGAGCTCGCGGAGGCCTTGGAGATCATGTTCGAGAACCCTAAAGCAGCTGGGTTCGGTCTGGCCAGCTACCCTGCCAGCAGGGACCCCGAGAGGAGGGGACTAAAATCGGTGTACAGGCTGGTGGAGGGCGTCATCAAGGGTGTCAGGAACAGGGAGTCTGGGCCCCTAGGGGTCCTCAACTAGTCCCCATGGGGAGCCTCAGAGTGACAGTGGTGCCTTTATCCACCTTTGACCAGACATGGATGCTTCCGCCGTGGGCCTCCACCACCTCCTTGCAGTAGGTTAACCCGAGGCCCATGCCCGTCTCCTTGGTTGAGAAGAATGGCTGGAAGAGTTTACCCATGTTCCCGCCATGGATGCCGCGGCCCGTGTCCGTGATGGTGACCACAGCCTCCCCATCCTCCACCGCGGACCCCAGCTTTAGGGTTCCGCCCTCGGGCATGGCCTCTAGGGCGTTGTTGACCAAGTTGTCTATCATGCGGGTCATCTTGTGGGGGTCCATCTCTAACTTGGCTCCGGATTTCAAGGACAGCTTCAGACGCACATACTTGGGGAGTATCCTCTTCTCCAAGGCACCCCGGATTAAGTTGTCAAGGCTGAATAGCCCGGTGTGAAGGGTTCGGGGTGAGACAAGGTCACCCAAGTCGTCAACTATGTAGACCATGTAGTCCACGTTCTTGTCAATGAGCTTCAGCATCTCCTCTGTGGATTCGGGGTCCACCTCTATCATCTTGGAGGCGTTGCGGATGTTCTGGAGGGGGTTTCTCAGGTCATGCCTCACCATGCGGCTGACCTTCTCAAAGCCTCTGAGGACCCCGGAGAGCTTCTCCTCTGAGGCCTTGCTCAGCTCGGCCTCGTGCTCCAGCCGGGTGAGGGAGTTGCTCACGTGAGTGGCGAGGATCTCGAGGAGCTCTGCGTCCTGAGGGGTGAAGGCGTTGAGCTGCCTGCTCTCAACGTTGAGGATGGCGAAGACCCGGCCAAGAGATACCACGGGTACTACCAGCTCGGACTTGGTCTCGGAGTCCACCATGATGTAGCCTGGGTCCTGGCTCACATCGGGGACGTACACGGGGCGGCCGTTTCTCGCCGCCCTAACCGTCAACCCTGGGCCGGAGAGGGGTAGCGGTTCGTCGCCGGGTTTACCGCCGCGGGCCTCCACATTAACTAGATTTCTTCCTTGAAGCACAAGGAAGGATATGAAGCCCCACCCGAAGACCTGCTCCATGATGTCCAGGGTGGTGGTGGCAGCCTCCTGAACCGTCTTGACGGCGCCCAGCCTCGTGGCGTAGTCGTGCAGAGCCGTGAGGGTCTCCTCGTACTTGACCCGGCTGGTGATGTCACGGTTGATGGCCAGGGACGCCGGTTTTCCGTCGAACATGATCCTTGAGACGCTGTTTTCGATGATGACCTCGGAGCCGTCTTTTCTCTTTATGGTGAAGGTGTACCTGACGGGTGCAGCCCCACCCTTCAGCCTGATCTTGGCGTATTCCCTCACCCTTTCACGGTCAACGTCAGCTATGTGAGCGAACGCTTTGGTTCCGATGAGCTCCTTGGGGTCCTCGTACCCCAGGAGGTCGGCAGCTCTTTGGTTAAGGTAAAGGTACTTTTCGTCGTCTGTGACGAACACTGGATCGGAGGTGTTCTCAACCAGAACCCTGTACAGCTCCTCTGACCTGTTCAGGGCCTCCAGTTGCCTTATCCTATGGATGGCAGAGGAAAGGTGGGAGGCCAGAGTCTCTATCAGTTTCCTCTCGTAGACGGTGATGGCGTCCAGCTCAGGCTTCTCTACGTTGAGGACTACCACGGTCTCACCCTCAACCACAACGGGACAAGCGTACTCCGATAAAGTCACGTTATTAATGGCGGTGTACTCGGGGTCCAGCCTTATGTCGGGGACGTACTGGGGTTTTTTCTGCCGGGCGGCGCGGGTTGTTATCCCCTTGCCGTCGAGGGGTAGCCTGTAGGGAGGACTTGATGGCTTCTTGGCTATGTGATCCACCAGGTAGCCACTCTGCACCTTAATGACATCGATGACCTCGAACCCCATGACTTTCTCAAGGGCGTGATAGGTGGACTCCAGGAGCTTATCCAGGGTCTTTGCCTTGTTGAGGGAAAGGACGTGCTGGTGGAGGGCTTCCAGTTGCTCCAGGTACCGCCTGCTGTCCTCCATCTCCCTGAGCCGCCTCACGGCAGCGGACATGTGCTGGGCGAGAACCTCCAGAAGCTTCCTGTCATCCTCATCGAAGGCACCCAACTTGGGGCTCTCTATGCTGATGGCACCCACGGAGGCGTCGTCCAGTTTAATTGGTACGGATATCTCTGAGAGGGTGTTTGGGGGGTCATATCCGGGTACCTTAAGCATGATGTAGTCGGGGTCCTCCCGGATGTCCGAGACCAGCTGAGTCTCTCCACTGTTAATTGATCTTACTATGATGCTTCTACTATTCAGAGGGATGATGAGGCGCTCGGGGAACTCGAAGTTTACTCCCCTATTGAACACGAACTCGTCCTCTTCCACGAAGCCTATGTCGCCCCACTCGAAACCCAGGTCCTCGTAGAGGATCTGTGAGGCGATGAAGGCGATTTCGTCTAGGCTCTCCGCTTTAATTAGGCGGGACGAGCTCATGTGTAAGGCGTTGAGCCTAGACTCGAAGCGTTTGAGCCTTGTCACGTCTGTGCTGATGATGCCGAGCCCGTCACCGACCTTGAAGGCCTTCAACTGATAGTATCTTTGAGTATTATTCGAGTCGTACATTTCAGTGTAGAATAATTCACCGGTCTGGATGACCCTGAGGTAATCGTTAAATCGGCCCGACTCTTTGACGAGGGGATAAACCTCCACGATGTTTCTACCTACAATCTCCTCCCTCGCCAGGCCCCTCCGCTCCAGGATGACCTTGTTGATGTCTATGTAGTTCAGCTCCGAGTCCAGGATGCAGAAGCCGTCAGTGGCCGAATCCATGAAGCTCTCTATGACGGCATGGGTGTGCCGCGTCTCGGCCTCGCCTCTGTGCTTATCCACGGCTGATACGATCCTCTTCAGGAGGACCTGGTAGTGGCTCGGGTCTGTCTCCTTCCTGACGTAGTCGTCTACACCTGCGGCGAAGGCCGCCTGGGCCACCTCCTCGCTGCCCTGCCCCGTGTAGATTATGAAGGGCACGTCTGTGACCTGCTTAACGAGAGACGCAAGCTCGACGCCAGTCAATAGGGGCATCTTGTAGTCGCATATGATGCAGCTGAAGCTCTGCGCCCGGATGACGTCTAACGCGTTTTTCGGGTCGCTCACGCTGGTGACCTGGATGACGTCGCTGAGCTTCTCCAGAAACAGCTTGGTGAACTTGAGGTGGTCCGAGTCGTCGTCGATGTGAAGCAATGTTATCGGCGGCTTGTCGGCTAAGGCGTTTCCCCTCGCTTGCTTATCCAACATTGAAGTGGAATATAATGATTGTAGATTAACGCCTAGTTCAGCAAGGGGTTAGATCACGAACTTCTCGTGCTCTACGTGTCTGTGCCGGACGCCCAGGTCCGCCACCCTGAACCTGCGTCCGCCGTGGAGCTCCGCGTACTCATCCCCGGCAACCAGGGCGTCCAGTATTCTCCCCAGGGCGTCGGCCTTCATTATGCCGCTGCCGCTGGCCGCCCCCACGTAGTACATGCCGTGGGCCTCGTAGACCACCGGCGTCTCGTCCAGGCTGTTGATGGCGTACTGGCCCGCCCACATATTCATGGGGCGCACGTCCCCGAAGCAGGGGAAGTACTTCACCAGCACATGGTACACATTGTCGGTGTAATAGTCCGCCTCGGCCTGGGGGTCCTCCTCCAGCTCGAACTTGCGGCCCAGGTCGTCGGCGCAGCCCAGCCAGATGCTCCCCTCGCTGAGCTCCGACCTGAACAGTACCTTGGCCTTGGGGAGTATGGTAAGGGGGACGGAGCCGTGGCTGTTGAGGCCCCGGACCTTGAAGAGGGGCTCCAGCTTGGGGTCCTTGAAGGCGAAGAGCTGCCTCTTCTTGGGCCGCATGTAGCTGTCCAGGCCCACCGGGTCCAGAAGCCTGCTGGCCCAGACGCCGCAGGCCACCACCGTCTTCCCGGCGTTGATGGCGCCCTTGCTGGTCTCGGCCCCCACGATCCTGGTCTCCTGCCAGACGAAGGGCTCGCCCGGGATGCCCAGCTCCTCCACAGGCTTCAATAGGAGCCTCTTCGCCTCGGTGTTGTACATGATCTCTCCGCCCAGCTTCAGGAACTCGGCCTCGTAGGTCCTGGTGAGGGCGTCTGCGTCCAGGCTGCCGCACTTCTTGCCCAGGACGCCCACCGCGATGTCCTCCAGGCCCAGGAGCTCGGCCTCCTCGTCGCCGCCGAACTCGGTTACCAGGCACGGGACGGCCTCCTTCAGCTCGTCCAGGGGTAGGACCCGGACGCTGTCGCCGCGCTTCACTATGGCCTCGATGGCCGGCTTGATGGCCTCGTACTGGTGGCTGCTGAAGAGCCACAGGTAGCCTATGAAATCCAGCTTGACGTCGTTGCCCCGCTCCTCCAGCTCGGTGAAGGCGTCGATGCTGGTGTCGGCCAGCAGGTAGTTGGTCTCGCTGGTGAATATGTTACGGAACCCGCCCTCGCTCTTGGCGCTGTTGCCCTGGCCAGGTCCGCTGTACTTGTCTATGACTACTATATTCTTGGAGGGGTCTCTCCGCTTCATGTGGTAGGCAGAGCTTAGGCCGAGGACCCCTGCCCCTATGACGAGGATGTCGCAGTCCATTGAAATCTATTGGATTTCTCTTGTGGGGGATATAACGTTAACCCAGCGCGCGCCAGGTGTGAACGATTGTAGAACTTGGTGGTCTCGTTGAAATAGTCCATGATATGCCTTTGTTCCAGCGCCGCTTCATCCATGCGAAGCCCCGGCTCCAAATTATTTTATAGAGGATTTGGGTTATCCCTTTCTTTGGTCTGGTGTCGCGGGTGTTGGTTTCATCGGGGTGGGTATCCCTTCTAATAATGAAAAAATTCTCCTATAATTGATACTCCCCTACCTTTTTTTCACATCGGGTCTCGTTGCAGCGTGTCTGATGTGTTGATTGGGTCGTGTTTCTGTGTGGAATGGACGGCGTTTTTGTGAAGATCCATGCGGCGTCGGACCGGTTCCGTGGCTCCTTTTGGTGTGGGGCGGCCGTTTCCGGTTCACCTGCTCTACCCCCTCCTTATTCTTGGGGCTCCGGTGCTGGTATGGTGCGCGTATCGTTAGCTAGGTGGCTTATACCGTCCTAGAGGGTATAAGGCGGAAAAAATTTTCCATCTTATGCTTCATGCTTTTCATTCAGTGAGGCTCCTCATCGTCTTCGGCTCAGGAGCCTAGGAAAACACGGTTAATCGGAAAACTCTATTGTTTTTCTTCACCATGTTTCTACAATATCGGCCCATGAGGAGCCCCATGGAGGCCCCCATCACCGGGTTGAGGCGGCTCATCATAGGCATCACCGATCAGATGACACCAGGCTCTTCAGTCAGTTCCTTGGCCAGGACGTAGAACCTTCCGCCCTGGCCCCTGATCCCGTCCAGCGCCACTCCCCAGGCCTCCCTGTAGCCCCGGGCCCTGCATATGGCCAGGGCTGCGGGGTGGTCAGCGTAGTAGACGATCTGCCTGAATCCCCTGCTCTTGGCCATGGACTCGAAGTAGGCGAAGAAGGCGGAGCCGTGGCCCCTGCCGCGGCTGGCCTCCCTGAGCCACACCTCGTGGAGCTCCACGAAGACGCCCTTCACTCCGAGGCCGTCCTCCAGGATGCGTCTGTCTTCATCCTCTCTGGGCTCGCCGCCGGGGTGGGCGGCCGTGTTGGATGGGTGCCATATGGCGTGGCCCACGATCTCGTCACCCTCGAGCCAGACGATGAGCTGGTCGGGGTCCTCGGTAACCAGCCTATGCTCGGTCTCCCCCAGCTCCCCAACGATGCCCCTGTAGTACTCCTTGAACCGGTTCAGTTCGTACCCGTGGATGAACCTGAGCGCCATGGCGAGCAAAACTGTGATCAAGTCTTTAAGTTTTGAAGACCACCCTCATGTGAAACATGTCGGAAGGCAGTATGAAGGAGATGGGTGAACTCCTCAGGAAGGGGGCCAGGATGATGAGCGAGGCCTGCCCCGAGTGCGGGACCCCCCTCTTCAGGCTCAAGAGCGGGGAGATAGTTTGCCCCAGCTGCAACAGGCCCGTGAAGATGGTTAAGGGGGACGAGACCCAGGAGTCCCTGGCCCAGCAGAGCAGCCTGGAGGCCACGCTCCGCAAGAAGATCACCGAGGTCCAGACCATGATGGAGGGTGAGAGGGACCCCGCCACCATCAGGGAGCTCACGGACACCCTCGTAGCTCTGCTCGGCGCCCTTGAGAGGGTAAAGAAGCTGGGGGCCTGAAGAAAGGTCCCTGTGGCTGGATGAGCACCTCATGCTGTGAATTGTTTGAGGGACTTGTTGACCCCCACCTTCTTGTCCAGGGTCCTCACACACTTCTCCTTTAAGACCTTCAACACGTGCTTCAGCACGATCTTATCGATCTCTTCCATGGGCAAGGTGCCGTCCACCCTTAGAACCGCGGCTTCATCGACCCTACTCACCTTGACTCTGCCTTCAACCTTGTTTGAGCCGGTGAACTGGGTAAGGTCCGCGTCGCCGAAGTTCAGGACCTTGTAGTAGACGCTCCTGATATTCTCCTGCTGACTCAGGCTCTCGAAGTAGGTGTGGTCCTTCACCCTCACCTGGCCGTTGGCCAGCCTGCTCTGGCCCATCTCCGGCGTTATA
>DATKWY010000325.1:0-5080 GCA_035529295.1 Candidatus Desulfaltia sp.
CCATCAACCTTCAGAAACGTGGAGACCGGCTTCGAGTGATCCAGGCTGACACAGGGATCGACTTGACAGAGGAACTGGTCAGTCACATTGATGAAACTTTGAGCGGCTTTGGGGATGTAGACGCCTTCATCCTCAAGGCGAGTTCGCCGAACTGCGGCCTGGGCTCAACTAAACTGTGGGACCTGGAAGGTGAGAACGTTGTGGGGCAGGGCTCAGGAGTGTTCGCCTGTGAGGCCCAGAGACGGTTCCCCGGCTCCGTGTTCCTGGACGAGGAGGAGCTGCAAAGGATAGGCGTCGAGGGTTTCCTCAGGCTCCTCGAGGCTTGAGGGCTTCCTGCACCTCTGCCCTGAAGGCCTCCTTGTCGCCTGTGAAGGACTTTATGGGCTTGGCGTTGACCAGCAGGTAGCTGACGCCCCTCCTGGCAGAGTCCATGGGCCTCTCCCACATGTCCACGAAGGTCAGGGGCAGGTCGGGGGCGGCCTCCCTCAGGGCCTCCTCGATGCGGAGGGCGAAGAGGTAGCTGTACTCGCAGTTGCGGTTGTAGAACACGATGCCCTTGCCTCTGTCCTCCTCTGTCGGCTCGTAGCTCACCCTCGCCTTAGGCTCATACTCGCCGTGGATGAGGTAATAGAGCTCCTCCTCGCCCCTCGTGAAGCCGCCGGATATGTAGAAGTCCTCCATGCCTACCCCCTCCCCCGTGTTGAAGGCCTCGGCCGCAAGGAACCTGCACTCCCCCTCCATGCACGCGAGGCCCTTCGTAGCCTCCGCGATCAAGTGGCTCAACAACGCTTTTCCGACGCCTTTCCCCCTGCCCTCAGGGGACGAGTTGTATATGCACTCCACTCTGAGTACGCCTTTCCGGGGGTGAGGCTCATAGGGGAGCGCCTCCTCGGGGTAGTACATGACGTAGGCCGCGGGCTCGCCCTCCAGGTAGGCTATCATGGAGACTGGGCCATGGTCCCTGAGCATCCTATTCAACCACTGCCGTTTGATGGCTATACCCTTCCTCTGTCTGGGGTCGTCTAGCTTGTTCCTGGAGCAGACCCTGAAGGTGTCCTCCAGGTTCTCCTCGGTCACCTCGCGCACTGTGATCAAGGCCGTTCACTGAACCAGACCGCTAGACATGTTATGTGTCTTTTGATAATGTTTAACCGTGGCTCGACGTAATGGTTGGGGACCGGGTGAAGGCTTTGGACATATGGGCGTGGATGAACCAGACGGTTTCCGCTTACGGGTACGCCGGGGCCTTCGTCATAAGCATCTTCGGCAACTTCACCGTCTTCTTCCCGGTGCCTTACGTTCTGACTATCTACGCCTTCGGCGCCACCCTGAACCCAGTCATCCTGGGCCTGGTGTGCGGGGCCGGCTCAACCTTAGGCGAGTTCTCCGCCTACCTCATCGGCCGGGGAGGCCGAAGGGTGATAAACGAGAGGTACGGGGAGCGCCTGGAGACGGCTAAGCTGCTGGTCCAGAGGTACGGGATGGCCATAATATTCCTGTTCGCGGTCCTGCCTCTCCCCGACGACCTCATACTCATCCCCCTGGGGATGCTCAGGTACAGCCTCAAGAAGGCCATGACGGCCATGTTCGTAGGCAAGACCATCATGTGCACGGCCGTGGCCTACGCGGGCAGGTACAGCTATAGCTTCATCAAGGACGTGTTCGCGTCCAGCGGCCTCCTGGGCGGCGTCGCCTCCACGGTGCTCCTGGCGTTGATCGTGGTGGCCCTGCTGAAGGTGGACTGGACCAAGTACCTTGACGTTAAGACACCGAGTTCCTGATGAGCAGGTCGTAGCCTGAGCCCCTGCTGCTCACCTTGCTGCTGATCATCCTGCTTGTGCGGAGGCTCGTCAATGTGAAGCCCGTGTCCGCGTAGAGCCCCCTGATGAGCTCGGTGTCCGAGTTGCTCTGAACCAGGTGGACCCCCATGCCGTCCAGCTCTACGCAAAGGTCCCTGAGACGGGCATGGTCCTCCTCGCCGAACCCGCCCGCGGAGTAGTCCACGAAGTGAGCCGTTTTACTGGCCGGCTGGTAGGGTGGGTCCAGGTAGCAGATGTCCCCGGGACCTGCACAGTCCTTCAGGTACGTGAAGTCACTGCAGCGTAGATCGATGCCCCGGAGTATCCTGCTGGCCCTTCTAATCATCCTGGGGTGGACTATGGTGGGGTCAACGTACCTGCCGAAGGGGACGTTGAACTCGCCCCTGGAGTTTACCCTGTAGAGGCCGTTGTAGCCCGTCTTGTTGAGGTAGAGGAAGAGGGCCGCGTCCTCGACGGGGTCAGAGGGCCGCTGGTTGAACCTGTCCCGGAGCCGGTAGTAGACTTCCTCGTCATAGACATACTCCTTGGCGGCCTCAACGAGTTCGTCGGGGCCGTCCCGCACAATCCGGTAAAAGTTCATGAGCCTGGCGTTCACGTCGTTGATGGAGCCCGCTTCCGGCTCAAGCCTGAAGAAGACGGCTCCGCCGCCGAAGAAGGGCTCATGGAATGCCCGGCTCCTGTGGTCCTCCGGGAAGAGACCCAGTATCCTCTCCACAAGGCTCCGCTTTCCGCCGGCCCACTTGAGGAGAGGACGCACGGGCTTCACCTAGAGAGCCGTGAAGCTCTCCACGGTTTTCCAGTCTAGCCGCTTCAGCAGCTCCATCACCAGCCGGACCGCGTTCTCCGCGTCCTTCAGGCTCAGCATGCCCACGTGGCTGTGGATGTGCCTGGTGGGAACCGTGATGACCACGCTGGGGCAGCCGCCCCTGTCCACATGGATGCGGCCCGCGTCCGTGCCCCCGCCGCTCACCTGGCTCAGCTGCAGGGGTATCTGGGCCTGCCTGGCGGTCTCGATGACGAACTCCTTGAAGGGCTGGTTGGGGATCATGCTCCTGTCATAGGTTATGAGTCCCGGCCCCTTACCCATCTTGGTCTGGGCCTCCTGGGGCTTGATCCCCGGAACGTCCCCGGCGATGTCCACCTCCAGGACGATGCTCACGTCGGGCTCCACAATGTGGGCGATGGTCTGGGCGCCGCGGAGCCCCACCTCCTCCTGGACCGTGGCGGCTCCGACGATGGTGTTGGGGTGGGGTATCCCCTGCTCCTTGATGCGTTTCATGGACTCCATGAATACGAAGGCGCCGATCCTGTCGTCGAAGGCCTTGGCCATGGCCACCTTACCCTCCTGAATCAGGCTGAAGGGGCTCCAGGGCACCACGGGGTCGCCCACCCTGATGCCGGCCTCCTCCACCTCGGCCTTGCCGCAGGCGCCTACGTCTATAAACATGTTCTTCTTCTCCACCACCTTGCTCCTCTCCTCCTGGGATAGGATGTGGGGCGGCTTAGAAGCTATCACTCCGTGGATGTCGCCCTTGTGGCCTCTCACCACCACCCTTTGAGCCAGGAGCACCTGGTCCCACCAGCCCCCCAGCTGGTTGAATGTTAGGTACCCCTCCTCGGATATGGAGGAGACGATGAAGCCCACCTCGTCTGTGTGGCCCGCCATGAGCACCGTGGGGCCGTCGCCCTCTAGCTTGAAGGCCACCGATCCCAGCTTGTCCGTCAGCACCTCGTCGGCCACGTCCGCCATGTGCTTCTTGACGACGCCGTTGACCTCCCTCTCGAAGCCCGAGGGGCCGAAGGCCTCCATGAGCTCCTTCATGACCTCTAATGATTTCTCGTCCAGCATAACCGTCGCAGTATATTATCTCTCAGATGTTTTAGCGTTATCCTCACCACCCGAAAACCACGGCCCCAAGGCTTTAATTACCTGTGACCTGTCCACGGACGGCGCAGACACGTTTTTTATACGTCCGTTTAAACCCTCGGCACACCTGTGGTGATTCTCGGTGCAAGTTTCACTGGTTTAAACAATCCGTTGAGAGGCTAGCGCCATGCAGACGAGGAACCCGAGATATTGATGAATCCAGATAAAGTTACCCCTTGAGCGAGTCACTTTATTTACGTTTACGCAGCCTGCGTCTGGGCTGCGAGGTTTTATATGTCTGTCATTCACAAATTGTTGATAATCGGAGCGTGGCAGTGAGCATCCGTCGTCCCTCGTTGCCGTTGGGGCGTCCCGCTCCGGTAGCCCATATTTTCTTCACGGGAAGCCTTACTGTTCCTCAGGAGCCCAGCGCCCACTAGCCAGCTCTAATGTTACCCCCCAGTAAACATATTAAAAAACCTATTCTAACAACAGATGAGAATAACTCAATTTCATTAATAATCCCAGAAAATACAGTAAATACAATGCTAAAATCGTAGACCACTATTCCATTAAACTAGGCGACTCCGGGCTCCAGCAGCGTTAACGCCTTTTTTTCCGCATCCACCTCGGCCTCCACCCCAACAGGCAGAGTCATGATCGGGTTAGTGTGACCGAAATCCATCCCCGCCACCACAGGGACATCCCGCTCCCCGAGAACCGCCATAACCAGCTCAGGCAGCCCCAAGCCGAGGGTGAGCCCCGCGGCCTCCGGCGTCCTACCCAGAAGAACACCGCGGACCATGTCGAAGACCCCCAGCTGCTCCAAGTGTCTGAGGCCCCGTAGAACCCTGAGACTCGGACCTGCCGCCTCGTCCACTTCAAGGAACAGTAGGCTGCCCTCGAAGTCTGGCCAGTACTCTGTCCCACTCAACGTGAGCAGGGACTCTAGGTGCCCCCCCATGAGTACGCCTCTAGCTGCGCCGCCCCTCATTATCCTCCAACCCGGGTTACCCTTCTCCACTACCTCTTCCTCGGGGTGCATGTAGTAATAGGGGTCATCAACGTAGGTTGGGGAAGCTTGAAGCCGGACAGGAGCCTCACCCGCCATCACCACCTTCCTGAAGCACCCTACCTCCCAGGGCATGAGGAACCCGTGGGTGAAGGTGACGAAGGCGGGGCCCTGGAAGTTGACGAGGCCGGCCGAGCCTAGGAGGAAGTTGTTCAGCACCGTTACGTCGCTGTACCCTATGAAGGGTTTGGGGCTCTTCCTGAAGGCGTCGGGGTCGAGGTGGGGCAGTAGGTCGTTGCTGTTCCATCCGCCCCAGGCGCACATGACGGCGTCCACCGCGGGGTCAGTGAAGGCGTCGATGAGAGCTTCGGCCCTCTCCTC
>DATKWY010000326.1:0-2240 GCA_035529295.1 Candidatus Desulfaltia sp.
GGCCTCCAGTCCCCGAACCTCTCCACGGCCAGGGGGAACCCCATGTAGGCCACGAAGTTGCCCAGGCCGCTGGCGGCGCTGAGGACGCCGATGGCGGTGGCCTTACTCTCAGGGGGGAACCAGGTGGATATCAGCTTCACGGCGTTGATGTAGAAGACGCTGCACCCGACACCCACCATGAGCTGGGCCGCGGCCAGGAGCCCATAGCTCCTGCTGAGCCAGAACAGGAAGACCCCGGCCACGGTGAGGGCAGTGAACAACAGTATAGTCTTCCTGGCGCCCAGGGCGTCACTCAGAATACCGCTTGGTATCTGCATAACCCCGTAGACGAAGAAGAAGGCCGAGATGAGGAGCCCCATGCTGCCGTGGCTGATGCCCAGCTCCACGATAAGTATAGGCGTCAGGGCCCCGGCCGCGCTCCGGAGAAAGTTCTCCACGAAGTAGGTGACGCATATGGTGGCCAGCAGGACAACGGCGTAGCTCATGCGCTTGGCCAACTGGTATCGCCGGGTTGGATGAACCCCCGGGACTTAAGCATTCCGAAAAACGTGGGCGCAGAGCATTTATGGGATGTACGCCATGGCTTACACATGGAACCTAGAGCAGACATAGCCATCATAGGCGGCACAGGCGTCTACGATCCCCAGCTCCTCGAAGACGCGGAGGAGGTCAAGGTGTACACCCCCTACGGGTCCCCCTCAGATCTGGTCACCCTGGGCACCTACAAGGGCAGACGCGTCGCCTTCATCCCCCGCCACGGCAGAGGCCACACAATCCCACCCCACAGGCTACCCGTCAGGGCCAACATCTGGGCCCTCAAGAGCCTGGGCGTCAAACGCATCGTGGCCAGCAGCGCCGTAGGCAGCCTACGTGAGGACTATAAACCGGGGGACTTTGTCATCACGGACCAGTACATAGACAGGACCAAGGACAGGCCCGACACCTTCTACGAGGGCGGCCAGCTCTGCCACATATCATCCGCCGACCCCATATGCCCCCAGCTCCACGAGTTCTTCGGTAACCACGTCAAGAAGCTCGGCTACCCCGTCCACCCTAAGGGCACCTACGTGTGCGTCCAGGGCCCCCGGTTCAGCACCAGGGCGGAGTCCAGGCTCTTCAGGCAGTGGGGCTGCGACATCATAGGCATGACCCTCCACCCGGAGGCCATCCTGGCCCGGGAGGCCGAGTTATGCTACGTCTCCATAGCCATGGTCACCGACTACGACGTCTGGGCCGAGAAGCCGGTCACCAGCGACGAGGTCATGGAGACCATGCGGGGCAACAGCCAGAGGTTCCGGGAACTCATCATGAGCGCTCTACCCCTCATCCCCGAGGAGAGGACCTGCAGCTGCGGTGAGAGCCTCCGCTACTCCCTCCTCTAGATATCTTCATATTTTATCGGGCACCAGTACCCGGCATGAGCAAGCAGTTCGCGTTCCTCGTCCTGGAGGAGCACCCCTACGGCAGGGAGATGCTCATGCAGCTACTGGAGGCCGGCCACATCCCCTCGGCAGTCATAGAGGAGACGGGCCCCGTGGCCGACGAGGAGCGTGAAAAGTTCCTCACACGCATCAGGGGCCACAGGGTCGCCCCCACCTTCACCCAGCTCCTGAAGGGCAGGGACGTCCCCAGACAAAAGGTGCCCCACCACAACAGACGCGAGTGCAGAGAGTTACTGGTGGAGTTGGAGCCGGACCTGGGGGTCCTGGGCGGCACCAGGATCATCAGCAACAGCGTCCTCAAGATACCGTCAGACGGTATGCTCAACAGCCACCCCGGGCTCCTACCCGAGGTCCGGGGCTCCGCTAGCGTCGCCTGGAGCATCTACTACGATGTACCCATCGGCTGCACATGCCACTTCATAGACCCCAACATAGACACCGGCGATATCGTAGTCAAGCGGACCATACCAGTCCACAGGGGCGACACCTACGAGCTCCTCTGCTGGAAGACCCTGGTCACCGCGGGCACCCTCATGACCGAGGCCGTGGGCATGTGGAAGAAAGGCCAGGTCCCCAGGACGCCCCAGGGAGAGAACCAGCTACCCACCTTCCGTGTACCCCGGCCCGAGGTCATGGAGATCGTCACCCGGAAGCTGGCAGAGGGCACCTACCTGCACTACGCCGACAAGGGACCAGGAATAGTGCACGATCTTGAAAAAACCCTATAGCCTGCCATCCATCTAGGTAGGTGATAAAATTGAGCGAGGAATGGTTCTACGGCTCCAAGGCCAAGAGAAG
>DATKWY010000327.1:0-3540 GCA_035529295.1 Candidatus Desulfaltia sp.
CGGCTGTCAGGCTGAGGGCTGGCCTTGAGGTGGACTACTTCCCATCCCAGGAACGACAGATAGAGGCCATCATAGACGAGCACCCCCTGGACTACGTCCTCGGCAGCACCCACTATATCAACGGGGTGGACGTGGGCTCCAGGGTTGAGGCCAGAGGATTCTTCACGGGCCGCACCCTTGGGGAGGCCGCTGACGAGTACTTCACCGTCTGGAAGGCGGCGGTGGAGTCGGGGCTCTTCGACGTCATGGCCCACCCGGACTACTGGAGGAAGTTCCTGCACACGGCCCGAGCCGAGCCCGCCACCTGGAACGAGTACGGTGAAGTAGTGGCGGAGGCCATAGACAGCCTGGTGAGCAGCGACGTGGGCGTGGAGGTGAACACCTCAGCCACGAGGCACAACCTGGGCGGCTTCTACCCTGTGAAAGATTTCCTGGAGGCTGCCCACGGGGCCGGGGTCCAGAAGATGACCTTGGGCAGCGACACCCACGCCCCCGAGTTCCTAGGGCTCCTGATCCCCGAGGCCGCCAGGCTGTTGAGCGAAGTAGGCTTCAAGCAAGTATCCACGTTCAAGGGCCGGGTGAACTCGTCCATGAGCCTGAGCCGCCTCCTGGGCTAGATGCCGTTAAGTACCCCCGACCCAATCTTTGCGTATGCCCTCCAAGGAACTAGTTGAATCTGTGAAAGGCTTCCACGCGCGCTCCTACTACGCCGGCATCAACACCGCCTTCGCCGAGGTGGTGGCCGCAGGCTGCAAGAGGCTGGCTCTGAGTTCCCCCTACGACAGGGCCACGGCCGCCCTCATGAGGGGGCCCACCCGGGCATCAGCCGAGGAGTACGGCGTCAAGTTGCTGGAGGAGGAGGACCTGCTGGTGACCCGGCTCTTCCCCCGGGACATAGCCGCGGAGAAGACCGTGTTCCTCATAGCCCACGACGAGGGGGTGCTCGCCGAGTACGCCGACCTCAAGGAAACGAAAAAACGGAGCGACACCCAGGGCAACCCCGATGAGGCCGAAGTAGAGATCGCTTGGAGGTTCGGCCGCCTCCTCAGCTACAGCGACAACAAGATCAAGGAGCTGCTATCCAGGCACGGCTAGCTGGGTGGACGGACCCCCAGGGTCAGATCCACTTCCACGAGCTCCCCGCCCCTGATGATGGTGAGCCTCACAACGTCCCCCGGCCTCTTATTGCTCTCCACATAGTATATGAGGTCGTAGAAGCTGTTCATGGCCCTGGCGTCGGCCCCTATGATGACGTCGCCGCCCACGGAGATCACCACGCCGTCCACTGTGACTTGCCTGCTTCCTCCAATGAGGCCGGCTGCCGCGGCCGGGCCGTCAGTCGTCAACGAGACCACCAGGGTGCCCCTGGTGTCGCGGTCCATGTTCATGGCCTCGGCTAGGGCCGGGGTCACCTGCCTGCCCGTGACGCCTATCCAGGGGTGTTGGTAGGTGCCCGTGTCTATGATGCTGCCAATCTCTCTGAGGATTGTGTCGCTGGGGACGGCGAAGCCTATGCCGCTGAACTGGCCCGTGTCGCTGAGTATCCACGTGTTCATGCCCATCACCTCGCCCCGGAGGTTCAGGAGGGGGCCTCCGCTGTTCCCGGGGTTGATGGCCGCGTCTGTCTGGATGACATCCACTATCACGTAGTTGCCTGGGGCCGAGGACTGTCTGCCCAGGGCGCTGACTATGCCCATGGTCATGGTGTTGGCCAGGCCAAAGGGGTTGCCAATGGCTACCACGTACTCTCCCACCAGTAGGTCCGAGCTCTTGCCCAGCCTGACGGGTACGAGGTCCTCCGAGGGTATGTTCACGTCTATGATGGCCATGTCGCTGTAGGGGTCGGTGCCCACCAGGGTGGCCTCGGTCACCCTTCCGTTGAGGAAGTACACCTCTATCCTGGTGGCGTCCTTGACCACGTGGTTGTTGGTGATGATCCTGCCCTCCTTGTCGTAGACGAAGCCGCTGCCCGTGCCCCCGCCGGAGGCGGTCCTCACCGAGATGAGGACCACGCTGTTCTTGGTGCGGTTGTAGAGCTGGGTGAGGATCAGGTTGTCGCTGTAGTTGGCGGCCTCGGCCTTCAGCTGGTTCCGGAGGCTCTGGATCTCCAGTTGGGCGCTGTTCAGCTGGAAACGTAGGCTGTCCAGCTCGGTGTTGATCTTGTCAAGGTCGCCTCCGCCTAGGCCTCCGCCGAAGTAGGTGACGTAGGCCAGGACCCCCACGTTGAGGATCATGAATATGACGACTATGGCCCATAGGCGGTTGTCTTCGTTTCTCTTGGCTTTGGAGCCGTAGAACCATTCCTCGCTCAATTTTATCATCTACCTAGATGGATGGCAGGTAATAGGGTTTTTTCAATATTGCGCCCATTTCCCGGTCACTTGTCGGCGTAGTGCGGGTAGGTGCCCTCCGCCAGCTTCCTGGTGACGACCTCCATGACCTCGGGCGGAGGCACCCGGAAGGTGGGTAGCTGGCTCTCTCCCTGGGGCGTCCTAGGGACCTGGCCCTTCTTCCACATGCCCACGGCCTCGGTCATGAGGGTGCCCGCGGAGACCAGGGTCTTCCAGCAGAGGAGCTCGTAGGTGTCGCCCCTGTGGACGGGTATGGTCCTCTTGACTACGATGTCGCCGGTGTCTATGTTGGGGTCTATGAAGTGGCATGTGCAGCCGATGGGTACGTCGTAGTAGATGCTCCAGGCTACGCTGGCGGAGCCCCGGACCTCGGGTAGGAGGCCGGGGTGGCTGTTGAGCATTCCGTCTGGCGGTATCTTGAGGACGCTCTTGCTGATGATCCTGGTGCCGCCCAGGACGCCCAAGTCCGGCTCCAGCTCCGCCAGTAACTCTCTGCACTCGCGCCTGTTGTGATGGGGCACCTTGTGCCTGGGGACCTCCCTGCCCTTCAGGAGCTGGGTGAAGGTGGGGGCAACCCTGTGGCCACTGATGCGTGTGAGGAACTTTTCACGCTCCTCGTCGGCCACGGGGCCCGTCTCCTCGATGACTGCCGAGGGGACGTGGCCGGCCTCCATGAGCTGCATGAGCATCTCCCTTCCGTAGGGGTGCTCCTCCAGGACGAGGAACGCGAACTGCTTGCTCATGCCGGGTACTGTTGCCCGATAAAATATGAAGATATCTAGAGGAGGGAGTAGCGGAGGCTCTCACCGCAGCTGCAGGTCCTCTCCTCGGGGATGAGGGGCAGAGCGCTCATAATCAGCTCCCGGAACCTCTGGCTGTTGCCCCGCATGGTCTCCATGACCTCGTCGCTGGTCACCGGCTTCTCGGCCCAGACGTCGTAGTCGGTGACCATGGCTATGGAGACGTAGCATAGCTCGGCCTCCCGAGCCAGGATGGCCTCCGGGTGGAGGGTCATGCCTATGATGTCGCAGCCCCACTGCCTGAAGAGCCGGGACTCCGCCCTGGTGCTGAACCTTGGGCCCTGGACGCAGACGTAGGTGCCCTTAGGGTGGACGGGGTAGCCGAGTTTCTTGACGTGTTTACCGAAGAACTCGTGGAGCTGGGGGCATATGGGGTCGGCGGATGATAT
>DATKWY010000328.1:0-2373 GCA_035529295.1 Candidatus Desulfaltia sp.
CACCAGCCTCCAGATGAACCTGTCCGAGAAAACCAGGCCCTACGGGATACCCACAAGGGTGAACCTGTTCCCCGTCATGGTGGACGGCATGGGCATGTGCGGGGCCTGCCGTGTTACCGTCGGCGGAGCCACCAGGTTCAGCTGCGTGGACGGCCCCGAGTTCGACGGCCATCAGGTGGACTTCGAGGAGCTCATCATGAGGATGCGGGTCTACAACCCCCAGGAGAAGATAGCCATGGTGGTCCACGGGAGGGAGGTGGCCTAGTTGGCGGCTGACGCCTTCAAGAAGCCCGTGGTGGACATGCCCAAGCAGACCCCCGAGGAGCGTATAAGCAACTTCTTCGAGGTGGCCAAGGGCTACACCAGCGAGATGGCCGTCGAGGAGGCCGAGAGGTGCCTCCAGTGCAAGAACCCCCAGTGCGTTAAGGGCTGCCCCGTGGGCATCGACATCCCCGCTTTCATCAAGCTCATCAAGGAGGGCAAGTACGTGGAGGCCGCCTGGAAGGTCAAAGAGACCAACGCTTTGCCGGCCATCTGCGGCCGCGTCTGCCCCCAGGAGAACCAGTGCCAAAAGTTCTGCATCCTGGGCATCAGAGGCGACCCCATATCCATAGGACGCCTGGAGAGGTTCGTGGCTGACTACGAGATGGACCACGGCGTGGACATCCCCGAGATTGCCCCGGACACCGGGCACAAGGTGGCCGTGGTGGGGGCGGGCCCCGCCGGCCTCACGGTGGCCGCCGAGCTCGGGAAGAAGGGCCATCACGTGGAGGTCTTCGAGGCCCTGCACGTGGCCGGGGGCGTCCTCATGTACGGTATCCCTGAGTTCAGGCTCCCCAAGGCCATAGTGCAGGCCGAGGTCCAGTACATAGAGAAGCTGGGCGTGGACATCCACCTGGACAGCATGGTGGGGAAGCTGTACACGGTCCAGGAGCTCTTCGACGAAGGCTTCAAGGCCGTCTTCATCGGCAGCGGGGCAGGGCTGCCTAACTTCCTCCGGCTGCCAGGGGAGAACCTGAGCGGCATATACAGCGCCAACGAGTTCCTCATAAGGACAAACCTCATGAAGGCCTACAGGTTCCCCGAGTACGACACACCCCTCAACATAGGCAAGAGCGTGGCAGTCATCGGCGGCGGCAACGTGGCCATGGACTCTGCCAGGTGCTCCCTCCGGCTGGGCGCCGAGAAGGTGTACATCATCTACCGGCGCGGCATGAGCGAGCTGCCGGCCCGCCACGAGGAGGTGGAGAACGCCGAGGAGGAGGGAGTCATATTCACTCTGCTGAACAACCCCACCAGGTTCATCGGGGACGGCAAGGGTAACGTTAAGGCTGTGGAGCTTATCCGCATGGAGCTGGGTGAACCCGACGACTCCGGGCGAAGGAGGCCCCAGGCCGTCCCGGGAAGCGAGTGGAAGCTCCCCGTGGATACGGTGGTCGTGGCCATCGGTCAGAGCCCCAACCCCATAATCCAGCAGACCACGGAGGGCCTGGAGGTGACCAGGCACGGCACCATCATCACCGATGAGGCCACGGCTGCCACCAAGCTGGAGGGGGTGTACGCCGGGGGAGACGTTGCCACGGGCACCGCGACGGTCATCAGCGCCATGGGGGCCGGTAAGACGGCGGCGGCCAGCATCCACGAGTATATCAACGGCAAGTAGCTCAGCCGCTTGCTCTCAACACTTGAGAGCATTCCATTGTTTTATATTTGCAGCGCCCCTAAAGTGCGTTAGATGCCTTTCACACCCCTCCACCTGGGGCCCGCACTCCTGGTAGCCCTAATAGCTTACCCGCTGCTAGATGTACCCACCCTGCTTGTGGCCAGCGCGGTGCTGGACCTGGAGCCACTCATGGTCATTCTGCTCAGCCTACCCCAGCCCCTCCACGGCCAGTACCACAGCCTCACCCTGGGCACCCTCGTCGCCCTCACGGTAGCCCTAGGTATGTACCTCCTGAGACGGCGCACGGAGCCCTACATGGTGAGGCTGAAGCTTGGTCAGAGTATGGACATCAGGGTTTTCGTGGTCTCAGCTGTCCTGGGGGTGTGGATGCACGTGGCCATGGACGCCTTCATGTACAGTGACCTCAGCCTCCTCTACCCCTACCAGGTGAACCCCCTCCTTGGGCTCCTGAGCCCGAGTACAGTGTCCAACGTTGGTCTCGTCTCGTACCCAATAGCAATCATCGTCTACCTGTTGAGGATAACCCTCATGGGGTGGATGAGCCGGAGAGCGAATGTGGAAACCGAGCAGATAGCCTCTGAACCTGAGGAAGAGGAGCTTGAGGAACCATCAGACGAAGAGGAGCAGTCGAAGCCGCCAGTCATCCATAAATCCGCCCTGAAGAAGCCACCGGAGCCCGCCCCCCAGTC
>DATKWY010000329.1:0-2935 GCA_035529295.1 Candidatus Desulfaltia sp.
AGTACCCTGGCGCCCACCACGTTGGCTGTTGGCGAGGCCGCGTCGTTACCGCCGAGAGCTATGGCCATGAGGAACGAGAGAGCGAACCCGATGAGGAGAGCGGTGTCCGTGATATTCAAGAAGGCACACCCAGTGAGGAAACCCTGCTCCCGGTCGCTACAGGTGAAGTCGGTCTCCGGCGCTGTTCCCGGTACCTTGAGCCCATCACTTTCGCTCGTCAACCAGTGATAAAAAATAGACACCTATAGACTATAGACCCCTATAGAGACTATATAGATGAGGGTTAGGGGGATTAAACTATGAGGGGCCCGACGACGGCCACGACGGCGAGGGCTAGGAAGCCCATGAGGACGCTCATGAGGGTTATGCTCCTGTAGCCCTGGCCCACATCCATCTCCCCGAAGCCGGTGACCACCCAGAAGAAGCTGTCGTTGACGTTGACGCACACCATGGCCCCGGCGCTCACCGCCAGCGTGGCCATCACCGGGTCCACCCCCAGGCTGGGCAGCAGGGGCAGCACGATGGCGGGGGCCGTCACCATGGTCACCATGCTGGAGCCCTGGCCGGTCTTGATGAGGGCAGCGATGATGAAGATCACCAGAAGCCCAGGCAGCCCCAGGCCGCTGGACATGCCCCCCAGGAGGCCGCCGATACCCACCTCCTGGAGTATGAGGCCGAGGACGCCGCCCGCCCCCACGATGACCAGGATGGACGCCGACCTGGAAACCCCCTGGCTGATCCAGCCGTTCACGGTCGCAGGGTCGCGGCCCAGGGTGAGTAGCAGTGACATCAGGACGCCTATGGGTAGCGCTATTACCGGGTTCCCCACCAGCTCCAGGGCGCCGAGCCCCGGGAGGAGGGACTTGACCACGATGAGGGCTATAGGCATCAAGATGACTGCGAAGGACATCCAAGGGCTCGGAAGACTACCGTACTTCTCGGACAGCCGATCATACTCCTCTGAGCTATGCGGCGTATCCCCCTTGAGGGAGCCGCCCAGCCTGTAGGCCAGGAACAAGCCTGCGGCGAACACGGGCAGGGAGGCCGCCACGCCCAGCAGTATGACCTTGGATACGTCCGCCCCGAACATGGTGGCCGGGAACAGGGGCGCCGCCGGAAACACCAGCTTGAAGCTGCTGAAGGTGCCGGCTGCCAGGGCCAAGGTGAACAGCTGCAGCCCGTAGCCGCTCCCCGTGGACAAGGCCTTGGCTAGGGGTGAGAGCATTATGAAGGCTGTGTCGCAGCACATCACCGGCAACGCCAGTATGTAGCCGGCGAGGCCCGTGGCCAATGGGCTCCTGCCCCTGCCCACCCATCCGAAGGCCGTCCTGGAGATCACGTAGGTGGCCCCCGTCTCCTCCATCACCTTACCCATGACCGTGGCCGAGACGATGATGATGGCTATGTAGCCCAGGACCTTGCTGAACCCCTGGACCACCAGCTCGCTCAGCCTAGCGGCCGGGATACCGTAGGCTACCCCCATAACAACTGCTACGAAGAACATGGACAGGAAGGGGTGGGCCTTCACCTTGGTGGTCAGCATCACTATGCTTAGGATGCCGGCCAGGAACACCAGAAGAGTTGCTGCTCCATCCAAATGGTTTCACCTCGGAAAAAATGGGTGGCCTCAGCAGCACCTGCCGGGGACCACGATCTTCTCGGTCTCCCCGCAGCAGGTTGCCTCGGCCTCTGTCACTGCATCGCAGCAGGTTTCCTCTGCTTCCCCTGCGCAGCAGGGGGCTTCCGTCTTGTTCTCGGACACAGCTTCCACCATGATAACATTGTATTCTTAAGGAAGATAAACAATATTGTTAATAAAATAAGGTATAAACAGTAAAACATATAAGATTATAAGGTGTATACCCTCTTGATGGGTTTGGACGACACCGACAGGACTATACTGAGGATGCTGAAGGAGGACGCCAGGGTCTCCCTGGCCCAGATCAGCCGGGAGGTGGGCCTCAGCAGCCCCAGCATCAAGGACAGGATAGACAAGCTGGAGGCCGAGGGAGTCATCCTGGGCTACAGGCCGGTGCTGGAGTACGGGAAGCTGGGCCTGGGACTCACAGGCTTCGTGGGAGTCATGCTGGACCCCCAGCGCTGCTGCGACGAGGACATAGTCAGGGACCTGGAGACGGTGGAGGGAGTCGTGGAGGGCTGGTTCACGGACGGGGAGGAGGACATGCTCCTCATGGTGAGGGCCGCTGACCCGCCGTCCCTCATGGAGACCGTGAACAGGATAAGGAGCATCCAGGGCGTCTACAGGACCCGGACCGTCATCACCCTGGCCAACCCCATAAAGCGGGCCTAAGACAAGCTTCAAAGCGTCTGACCCGGATTATCCTCCATGAGGCTCAGGCCGCCGCCCTGGCTGGTGCTACTCCTTCTGGCCCCAGCAGTGGGCGAGCTCCTCTCAGGGTCCTCGCCCCCGGCTGAGTTCTTCCAGCCCTTCGGGTTCACCATCATGACGGTGCTCTACGGCTGCGGGGCCCTCATCTGCAGGGAGCTCAAGGTCCGGTGGAGGAAGGGGGTGGGCAGCCTGCTGCTCCTGGGCTGCGCCTACGCGGTACTGGAGGAGGGGCTCATGGTGGCCAGCTTCTTCAACCCGGACTGGGTGGACCTGGGGGCGCTGAGGGGCTTCGGCAGGGCCCTGGAAGTGAACTGGGTCTGGGCCGTGGAGCTCACCATATACCACGCCTTCTTCAGCGTCACGGTGCCCGTGCTCTTGGTGGAGCTCATGTACCCTGACCGGAAGGCGGAGCCCTGGCTCAGCGGCAGAGGCTTCAAGATCGCGGTGGGCGCCCTGGCCCTGGACGTGGCCGGGAGCCTACTCCTGTTCGGGCGCATGCTGAACTATTATCCGCCGGTCCCCCAGTACATCTTCTTCGTGGGGGTCACCTACTTCTGCGTACGAGCGGCTTCCAGGTTACCCTCC
>DATKWY010000330.1:0-2221 GCA_035529295.1 Candidatus Desulfaltia sp.
CTCAAGTTCCTGGGAGAGGTACCTGAGGCGAGGGCCGGGGAGGTGGCTGAGGCTGTGAGTGATATGAGCTTCAAGCCCTTCAGCTTCCTGATGGAGGGCGTCGGCGTCTTCCCGGGCCCCAGCCGACCCAACGTGGTGTGGGCGGGGATCACGGACGGCGTCACGGACCTGGCCGCGGTCTTCGAGGACCTGGAGGGCAGGCTGAGCAAGCTGGGCTTCGAGAAGGAGCGGCGTAGGTTCAGCCCCCACCTCACGGTCTGCAGGGTCAGGAGCGGCAGGAACAGGGCGCAGCTAGTCGCCGAGCTGAACCAGCTCGAGGACATGGTTTTTGGCTCCGTAAAGGTAGATAGAGTCATATTGAAGAAGAGTGTGCTCACCCGGCAGGGCCCCGTTTACACGAACATGGCCGAGTCGAGGAAGCAGTAGGTGAACGCGTTGAAGTGGAGTGCGCTGAGGAAGAGGGTGCTGGCCCGAGTCAAGCCCGGGGCCGATGAGGAGAAGCGGATCAGGGGCTTCGCCGAGTCCACCCTGCGCAGGGTTAACGCCCTCCTCGTGGAGTCGGGGCTCGACGCGGCGGCGGAGCTCCACGGCAGCGTCGCCCACAACACCTGGGTGAGCGGCGAGACGGACCTGGACATATTCATAGTGTTGAGTCCACGGTACGGCCGTGACGACCTAAGCCGGGCGCTGGATGTGCTCAAGGGGGGTCTGGACGGAGACTACGTCGAGGCGTACGCGGAGCACCCGTACCTCAGGGCCAGGCTGGACGGCTACAAGGTGGACTTCGTGCCGTGCTTCAGGGTGGACCCGGCGACGGGGATATTGTCCAGCACCGACAGGACGCCTCACCACACCAGGTACTTGGAGGGCGCGCTGGACGACGGCCTCCGCGACGAGGTGAGGCTCCTGAAGCAGTGGGCCAGGGGCGTGGGGGTCTACGGGGCCGAGATCAGGGTGGGCGGCCTGAGCGGATACCTGTGCGAGCTCCTGGTCCTTGGACACGGCTCGTTCATGGGGCTCATAGAGGCGGCTGCCGAGTGGAGGAGGGGCACCGTGGTGCAGGTGGGTGAACCCGTGGACGAGGACACGCTGCGCGAGAGGTTCAGTGAGCCCCTGGTCGTCGTTGACCCGGTGGACCCTAGCCGCAACGTTGCGTCGGCGGTGACAACGGACACGTTCTGGACGCTGGTGGCCGCGGCTAGGCGGTTCACCGTGGAGCCCAGGGAGGAGTACTTCTGGGGGCCCAAGGTGAAGCCCACCATGGATGATGTGCTGGGGCTCCTGGACGGATCAACGGACGTGGTGTTCCTGGTGGGGGAGGAGAGCAGAGCCGAGGTGGCCGACAGCCTCTGGGGCCAGATACATAAGAGCAGGGAGGCCCTGCACAGGCAGCTTGAGATATGCGACTTCAAGGTTCTGTCGTCCACTGCGTGGAGCGACGAGGAGAGGCGCCACGTCTTCGCTTTCAGGGTGGAGTCCGGGGAGCTGCCGCCGGTGGCCAAGAGGTGGGGACCCCCAGTGGGCCTGGCCAGGGACTCGGAGAGGTTCATGGAGGCGCACCTGGCATCTGAGGCGACGGTGGCGGGGCCGGGCGTCGAGGACGGCAGGTGGGTGGTGTACTCGAGGCGCGAGTTCACGGACGCCAGGGCTCTTCTGTCTCATCTGCTGGAGGACGGCGGCAGGAGCGTGGGCGTGAGCCGCAACCTGTCCATAAGGGTGCTGCAGCACCACAGGCTCCTGCTCAACGGAGAGATCGAGCCCTACCTGGATGGCGGCCTCGTGGGGCACCTCTACTGGTTCCTGAAGGGAAGGCCGTTCTGGGTTGAGTGAATACGTGGCGCTGGGGGAGCTTCCCGGCTCTGAGGTGGGCTCATTCATCTGCTGGCCCGTCTACGACGAGGAGGCGGCCCATGACAGGCTCAGGCAGCTGATGGGCTTGGGCGTCGAGGCGGTGGCCCTGGGCGGCCGCCACAGCGTACTGGAGCGCAGAGTCCTGGGAAAGGGCCACGTGGGGGTCGTGCTCAGGTGCATGTGGAGGGGCGTCGAGGCGGCGCTTAAGGCGAGGCGCACCGACGCGGACAGACCCAGCATGATGGAGGAGGCCGAGCTGCTGCGGGCGGCCAACGCGGCGGGGGTGGGGCCCAGGCTCTACGCCCACAGCAGGGACTTTCTGGTGATGGAGCTGCTTGAGGGGCCCTACTTCGGGGACTGGGCGAGGCGG
>DATKWY010000331.1:0-3168 GCA_035529295.1 Candidatus Desulfaltia sp.
AGGAAGTGGCTCATATGCTCCATGACCTTCGTGGCGGCCCTTGCCCGGGTCTTCTACGTGGTGGCCCCCACCTGGGAGTGGATAATGGTGGGCGGCATCATAAGCGGCTTCGTGGCCATCTACCAGCCGGCCCTCAACGCCATAGTGGCCGACTCCCTGCCCAGGGAGAAGAGGGGCATGGGTTTCAGCATCATCAACCTCATCGCCAGCGTCTCCACGACGCCTGCGCCTCTCCTGGCAGGGTACCTGCTGTCGATCTATGGGCTTGTGCCCAGCCAGAGGCTCATCTACAAGCTGGTGATAGCCGGCTTCATGGTGGCCGCTGTGCTGAGGCTCAGGCTCAAGGAGACGGTGGCGAACCCGGCCAAGATCAGCGCCGGCGAGCTGTTGCGGGAGTATCCGGCCAGCCTCCGGGAGAGCATAAACGTGTGGAGGCTGGTGCCCGCCTCTGCCTTCGTCCTGTTTCTGGTGAACGTGGTCATGAACTTCACCTCGGGGCTGTTTTCTCCCATACTCACCCTCTACATGATACGGGACTTGGGCATCAGCGAGATCGGCCTCAGCTACATCATGACGGCGCTGCCCGTGTCCATGATAATCCTGGCCCTGCCAGCCGGGAAGCTGCTGGACGTGGTGGGCAGGAAGAGGCCCATCATGGCCGCCTTCGCCCTGTGGGCCGTCGCCATCTCCCTTCTGGTGTACGGTGACTTCTACAGGCTTCTGGTCGCCATGGTGCTGGTGGGGCTCATCATGGTCATGGCCAACAGCGCCATAGGGGCTCTTACGGCGGACCTGGTGCCCAGAGAGCACAGGGGCAAGGTGAACGGCTCCAGGGGCTTCTTCAGCCTCTTGGCGGGCTCGGCCGGGAACCTGATGGGCGGCTGGATGTACGACAACGTGAGCCACCAGCTCCCCTTCCTCATCCAGATAGGGCTGGTGGCTGTACCCTTCCTGATGGTGTGGCTCTGGGTGGAGGAGCCGGCCCACGTGGAGTAGAGCCTCTACACTAAGCCCTTTTTCTTCAGATAACCTGGCAGCTCGGCCACGCTCTTGAGTATGGTGTCGGGGTCCGCGGCGCTCAGCCTCTGGATGCTCTGGGTCCCTGTGAGCACCCCTATGGTGTGGGCGCCTGCGTTGCGGCCCTCCTCGATGCCGATCGCTGTGTCATCCACCTTGATCACTTCCTTGGCGTCTTTCACTCCGTGCTGCTTCATTGCGTACAGGATCATGGCGGGGTCAGGCCTGCTGGCCCCCACTATCTCACTACAAACCCAGCCATCTACTAGGCTCCTGCTCCGCCAACCCAGGCGGTCCACTATGGCTTCCGCCACCTCGGCGGGGAACCCTGAGCCTGTGACCACCTTGACTCCCCTTTCTTTCAGGAACTTGAAGACCTCGGAGGCTCCTTTGATCTCCTTCACCTTCCCCGTGTTATCGTTTAGGGCCTTCAGGAAGTCACCGTAAATGAGCTCGGCCTTTTCTCCGCCCAGCTCCCTTATGACCGTCCACTTGTCCCGGCCCCTCTGCTCGTTGAGCACCTCCATGGGCACCGAGACGCCGTGAGCCTTGAAGGCGTCGTCGTAGCACTTCAGGACCAGGGGGACGCCGTCCACCAGGTCGTCCACGGTGGTGCCGGCCATGTCGAAGACCGCCAACCTGATTTTCTTGACCATCTAGACTTCCTCCACTATCTCCTCTATAAGCTTCCTCTTAGTGTTGGCGGTGAAACCCTGCTTGTCAGGGTAGCCGAGGGGAGTGACCGCCACAACGTGCTGATCATCGGGGAGTCCTAGGGCCTCCTTGACCTTACTGTTGTCGAAGTCGCCTATCCAGCAGGTGCCCAAGCCCTCCGCCCTTGCCGCTAGCACTAGGTGGGTGAAGGCGATGCTCACGTCCATCATGAAGCTCATCTCCCCCATGTAGCCGCCCCTGTTGAAGGGTATCTTCCAGCCCACGGCGACGATAACCACCGGCGCCTGGGCTATCCATGTCTGGCCCCCGCATGCCTCGGCCACCCTCCGCCGCTTCTCGTCATCCTTGACCACGTAGAACTTCCACAGCTGCCTGTTGTGGCCGCTGGGGGCGATCCTGGCTGCCTCCAGAACCCGCTCAAGTGATAACTGAGGCACAGGATCGGCCTTGTAGCTCCTTATGCTTCTCCTAGTCCTGACAACCTCGTAGAACTCCATAGCAGGGACATAGTGATTCAGGCCGTATTTAGACCCATATGCGGTGAAACGCCCCCAGATACTGCTATAAGGTGTGTGGTGAGGTTACGATCGTGGTACCATGGATTATTTTGAGTCGCTGAAGAAGTACACCGAGCTGGCTGGCCCCATCGGCTACGAGCACAGGGTCCAGGAGATGTTCATGGGGGACATCGAGCCCTACGCAGAGGACGTGAAACAGACCAACGTGGGCAACGTCATCGCCCACATCGGCGGAGAAGGCAGGAAGGTGGTGGCCTTCGGCCACGCAGACGAATTAGCCTACTACGTCCTAAGCGTCACCGACGACGGGTTCCTCCACATCAGCCGTGGGCGGGCGGACAAGCTCAGCTACCCCTACATCCTAGTGGGCCAGAAGGCCCTGGTCCTAGGTGACATAGGGGACGTCCGAGGCGCCTTCGTTAGCGCCACTGGCCACATCTTGGGCCCCCAGGACCGGGACAAGCCACTGGAGCCATGGGGGGTGCTGGTGGACATCGGCGTAAACAACAAGGAGGACGTGGAGAAGATGGGGGTCCACGTGGGGTCCCCCATCATCTGGAACCCGAGAACGGAGAGGATCGGCGACAAGGTGTTCGGTAAGGCCATGGACGACAGATTCACCCACCCAGTCATGATCGAGCTGGCGAAGCGTCTGCAGGGTAAAGACCTGAACTGTGACCTCTACCTGGCCTCCACCGTTCAGGAGGAGATAGGGTCTAAGGGAGCCCTGGACCTAGCCCGCCACGGCTTCGACGTGAGCCTAGCCCTGGACATCGGCATCGCCGGCGACTACCCGACGCTGCCCAAGGACCGGATGCCCATAAAGCTGGGCGGCGGCCCCGTCATAGTGTACAGGGACGCGTCCATAGTCTATAACGTGGACATCATCAAGGAGCTCCGGGAGGCCGCGGAGAGGAACGGCGTCCCCTACCAGCACGGAATCTTCGAGCATTATGGA
>DATKWY010000332.1:0-8627 GCA_035529295.1 Candidatus Desulfaltia sp.
TGGTCCAAGGATTCAGCAAGGTCCTGGGCTACATAGCCATCATCATAGTCTCGGCCACGGTCATGGGTAAGGTGATGGAGGAGACGGGGGCCACCTATGTGATCTCCAGGACGGTCCTCGGATGGGTGGGCAGGGGCAAGAGCCCGGTGGCCACGGGTCTGGCGGGCTATATACTGGCGTTGCCGGTGATGTGCTGCGACACGGCCTTCATCATGCTGTCCCCTCTAGCCAAGGCCCTGTCCACGGGGAGCGGCTACGGGCTGCAGCTGTTCACCCTGGCCCTGGCCGCCGGCACCTTCAGCAGCTTCAAGCTGGTGTTCCCGGCGGCGCCTCTGTTCCCGGCCACCATGTTCGGGGCGGACGTCTCCAAGGTCATCCTTCTCGGGGTGGCCGCAAGTCTACCCGTGTTCGTCGTCGGCCTCTGGCTGGCCTACAGGCTGGGCGGCTCCCTCAACGAGGAGTCTTCGCGGGGCACAGAGGAGTACGACAGGCTGGCCGAGAAGTACGGTAGCCTCCCGAGCCCCTGGATGGCCTTCGGGGTCATACTGGTGCCCATAGCCCTTATCGTGGTCAGGTCCATGCTCCCGAGCCAGGGCATCCTTGAGCTTGTCGGGAACCCGGTCATAGCGCTGCCCATAGGCGTCCTCATGTCACTGCTACTAACCCTGGGCCGGGACCCTGCTACCGTGAACGGGTGGATAAGCCAGGGGGTGTCCAGGTCGGCGTCCATACTGGTCATCGTGGGGGCGGGCGGCGTCCTGGGCCTCATCCTCCAGGAGGTGGGCATCGGCGGCCTCCTAGGGGGCATGTCCAGCGGCCTGGGGCTGCCTGGGCTCCTGGTGATCTTCATCATAGCGGCTCTCATCAAGACCGGCCAGGGCTCCAGCATGGTGACCATGGTGACGGCCCCCGCCATCGTGCTGCCCCTGCTGCCCAGCCTGGGGGTGGACCCTGTGATGGCCACGCTGGCGGTGAGCGCCGGGGCCATGGTGTGCGTCAACGTCAACGACAGCTTCTTCTGGGTGGTCACAGGCTTCGGGGAGATGGATGTGGGCCAGGGCTACAGGAGCATAACCCTCATGAGTGTCCTCATGGGCGTCTTGGCCCTCGCCGTCGTGGCCGTCGTCGGGCCAATCATAGTTTGATCCCCCTAACCCTCATCTATATAGTCTCTATAGGGGTCTATAGTCTATGGGTGTCTATTTTTTATCACCGGTTGACGAGCGAATTTGATGGGATCGAGGCACCGGGAACAGCGCCGGAGACCGACTTCACATGTAATGACCGGGAACAGGGTTCCCTCACTGGGTGTGCCTTCTTGAACATCACGGACACCGCTCTCCTCATCGGGTTCGCTCTCTCGTTCCTCATGGCCATAGCTCTCGGCGGTAACGACGCGGCGTCGCCCACAGCCAACGTGGTGGGCGCCAGGGTACTCAGCGTGAGGCAGTCCGTCCTCCTCTTCACGGTGTTCGCCACCGTGGGGGCCCTGTCCCAGGGCTACATGAACATGAAGACGGTGGGAACAGGCATCGTGCCAAGCATAGACCTCCTGGGCGCCATAATCATAGTGCTCACGGCCTTCACCTGGATCATGATATGCAACTACAAGGGCCTGGAGATATCCGTGACCCACACGGTGGTGGGCAGCATCCTGGGCTACGGCGTAGCCGCGTTCAGCGTTAGCGGCGTCAATTGGAGCCTCATACAGACCGTGGTGCTCAGCTGGTTCACGTCACCGATCCTGGCAGCCCTAATCGCCTTCGCCCTCCACAGGTTCCTGGTCAAGATGAGCGGCAGATACGAGTCCTGGGAAAGGTCCATGAGCAGTGTGCTGAAGTTGGCCCTCTGCTACTCGGCCTACGCCTTCGGCGCCAACGACATAGCCAACGCGACGGGGGTCTACGTCACGGTGACTCATATGGCTTTGGGGGGCCCGCCCGAGGGGAGGGTCATGTTTATGCTGGCCGTCTTTGGGAGCATAGGGGTGATCATCGGTGGCTTCTGGCTGGGCCCTAAGGTCATCGAGATGGTGGCCTTCAACATCATTAGGCTTAACGTGGTCAGCGCGACGGCGGCGGAGATCACTAACGCCCTGGTGGTGCACATGTTCGTCACCATACCCTACATTGTCATGGGGTACGGGGTGCCCGTCTCCACGTCCCTGGCCAACATAGGCGCCCTGGTGGGAGTGGGGTTCTCCAGCTACGGCGCCACAGGCATCAACAAGAAGACCGTGGGAACCCTCGTCCTGTGCTGGGTCATGTCCGTGGGGGTCACGGCCCTTGTCACCTTCACCCTTTACAGTCTGCTGCTTCCCATCACGGGGCCGCTGCTGAGACCCGTGACAGGCTAGACCACTGGCAACCTGAAGGGCTCGTCAAGCATCTCCCTCCACGGGTCCTTCCTCCGGTCGGGCACGTTGAAGATGTTGTGGTCGAAGGGCCTGAGCGTAGCCAGCTCGCCCCACTCCAGAGGCGTGCTCACAGTGGCCTCCCTGACGGCCCTGAGGCTGTAGGGGGCCACCATGGTGGCGTGCTCACTGTTCTGAGGGTAGTCCACCAGCACCTTCCCCGGCTCCCTGATCTGGCTCCTCTCCGACACTATGAGCTCGTGGTTTTCAGCCAGTCTCAAGCCGATGCCGTGGACGAAGCCCCGGGTCTTATCAAAGGTGTACAGGGGCTCTACGGGCACGACGACGTGGACACCTTTTTTACCAGAAGTCTTCACGTAGGGCCTGAGGCCCAGGTCCTCCAGGGCCTCCCTCAGCAGGAACGCGGCCTGGACGGCCTCCCGTAGCCCGGCGGGGGGCTCAGGGTCCAGGTCGAATAGGATCAGGTCGGGGATGTCCGTGAGGGGCACCCTTGACAGGGGGACGTGGAGCTCCAGGGCCGCCAGGTTGGCCAGCCATACGAGGGTGTCCAGGTCACCGCAGACCACGTACTCCGTGTCCTTGGCGGCGCTCTCACTGTACTTGGTGTACGTCCTTACCCACTCGGGGGTCCCGGATGGGGCGTCTTTCTCGTAGAAGCTCTCTGCGCCTACCCCGTCGGGGTACCTGGTCCTGACCAGGGCCCGGTCCCTGAGGAAGGGGAGCATCCGGGGCGCGACCCTGATGTAGTACTCGATGACCTGGGCCTTGGTGAGCCCCAGCTCCGGGTACAGGACCTTGTCCAGGTTGCTGAGCCTAGCCTTGGTTAGCCTCTCCATCAGTTTAGGGGTCTCCTCCGGGTTGAAAAGATTAGCCCGCGGCGGGTAGTCACCGGGGAATAATGTATGAGCAATACAATTCAGCCGGCGGGGGGTTCCGAGTTTAACCCCAGGCAGTTAAAACATTGGTTGTCCTAGATGAATGGGATATTATTAACATGTTTGACGCAAAAATCCGTGTGTTCCAGGCAACCAGCAGGCCCACCTTGTGGCCGGCACTCAACACCAAGACTATAACAAACAAGTAGACAATAGAGATTTGCCCGAATGAGAGCGACCCAAGGGCCCAAGAAGCGGAAGACCAGTGGGTCGCGGAGAAGCGGAGACGGGCTTCAGAGGGAAGCATTGGGCTTTGGCTCGGTGGAAACCTTCGTCTCCGGGACGAGACCGTTCGGGCACTTTCATTATACTGAAAAATTAACTCACGCCTTCTATGCAGTGTTAACGTTTTTCCCGATAAAAATGTGAAAAAACGCTAAAACGGCATCCTTTGCCCAGGGAATCCTTTAAAATGACGTGAAACGGACCTTCAATTGGAGCAACTTGACTGACACACCCTGGGAGGACCTCAAGCTAAGCGACTACAGGGCCCTGCTGGACGAGGCTAAGAAGCAGCTCCAGAGCTTCAACGCCCAGATCGAGGGCATCCACAGGATCAGCAACGTCATCCTCATCAAGAAGAGCCAGGACGAGTACTATCAGGTGAAGGGGGACCTGTCCCTGGAGATGAGTGTGGCCCTCATGGAGATCGCTGACGGCCTCAGGGACGGCTTGATGAAGATAGAGATGAGCCTGGCCCGCCTGGAGGCTCGGCTGGACATGCTGGGGGAAACCTCCTACAAGGAGCAGTACAAGTAGCCGGGCGCCGGATTCATATCATTGTATAGCCTAGCTGAACTCGGAGCCGTTACTCGGGTTAAGATGGTGATGGACGGGCTTTGACTGACTGGCTAGCGGAACTGAGGTACAATCCATTAGAAGCTTTAACCACGTCCGGGAACGCCGCCGTGACGTACTTCGCAAGACGCGATCTCCTCGGCGAGGACCCGGGCCCGGTGGAGGCGGTGTGGGGCCTGCCGGAGGTCAGGAAGGTTCTCAGGAAGCAGAGGGACGACGGCTCGTGGGGGCCTTCGGGCAAGGCGGACGGGTACCCGCTGGGGCGCAGGTCGCTGGTGGAGACCTTCAAGGCGCTCCGGGGCCTCGTCAGGCGGTACCAGCTCACCCGGGATCATGAGGCCGTCGCCCGGGCCTCCGAGTACATGTTCGGCTGGCAGACCCTGGACGGAGACTTCCGGGGCTTCATCGGAGACCAGTACGCCACCTACTACACTGGGGAGACCATGGCGGTGCTCATACTCTGCGGCTACGCTGATGACCCTCGCATCCGCAGAGGCTTCCAGTGGCTGCTCTCCATGAGGCAGGGAGACGGTGGCTGGACGATACCCATCCTCACCCACAGGTTAGACCGGGCGACCGGGTACAGGGCCACCGCGGGGCCCTGGGAGACCATTGAGCCGGACCGCTCCAAGCCCTTCAGCCACAACTGGACGGACATGGTGCTGCGCGCCTTCGCCGTCCACCCCGAGTACCGCTGCAGGGAGGAGGCGCTCCACGCCGCTAAGCTGCTTAAGAGTCGTTTCTTTAAGCCGGACGCGTACGCCTCGTACCGTGATCCTGGTTACTGGGTCAGGTTCGAGTTCTGGTGGCCCAACCTGGTGACCGGCCTGGACAGCCTCTCAAGGATGGGGTTCAGCCGTGACGACTCGGACATCAGGAGAGCCGTGGACTGGCTAGTGGAGCATCAGAGGCCCGACGGGCTGTGGAGCACCAGCTACAAGGCGGGTGATGTGAGGAGGGACACGCCCTTGACCCGTGAACGTGAGCTTTGGCTGGGCCTAGAAATCTGCAGGGTACTGAAAAGGTTGGGTGAAGACGGGGGCTAGGCCTTGAACGTCTTCTTGCTCACCTTGTAGCCGGGGCTGGAGACGTTGTCCTTGGCCTCTATGGCCTTGTGCATGCAGGCCCTGACGCAGGCGTGGCAGTAGATGCACTTGAAGGGCTCCCAGTCGATGGTCTTCTCCTCCACGTGCACCGTTATGGCGGCCGAGGGGCATATCCTCTCGCAGTCCTGGCACTGGTCGCACCGCACCATGTTGAAGTTGAGCTCGCCTCTGGTGCCCTCGGGCAGCGGCGGCTTCTCGAAGGGGTACCTCACCGTCGCCGGTTTGCCGAAGAGGTTCTCAAGTACGTTTCGTAGGAACCTGGGCATCTAGGCCGCCTCCTTCACCTGGGTGATGCGCTCGGTGCAGCTCATGCACGGGTCGATGCTGTGGACTATCGTCGGTATGTCAGCCACCTCATAGCCCACCAGCATCCTCAGCAGAGGAGGTATGTTAGGTATCGTCGGGGTCCTGATCCTGCACCGCTCCAGATAGATGGTGCCGTTCCCCTTGCCGTAGTAGAAGACCTCGCCCCTGGGCTGCTCGGTGCGGATCATGGCTTCGCCGTCGGGGAACCTGTCGTTCTTCTCGATTATGGGTCCCTCGGGGAGCTGCTTGATGGCCTGCCTGATGAGGCCGATGCTCTGGTAGACCTCGTCCATCCGCACCAGGGTCCTGGCGTAGCTGTCGCAGCCTTCATGCGTGATGGGCTTGAAATCCAGCTCGCCGTAGGCCTCGTAGCCTGTTGTCCTCATATCCTGTGGGATGCCGCTTCCTCTGACGGTGGGGCCGACCGCGCCCAGGTGGACTGCCTCGGCCTTGGGCAGGATGCCCTTGCCCATGGTCTTCTCCTTGAAGGCCGCGTCCTTGTAGAAGACGTGGCTCCAGTCGTCCACCTCCTTCTCCAGGCGGCCCATGTCCGTGAGGTACCTGTCCCTGAGCCTCTCGTCCATGTCCTTGATGACGCCGCCGATGGCCGTGGTCCCCATGTGTATCCTGTGGCCGTTGGTGGCCTCCGTCAGCTCCAGCACGATCTCCCTGTCGCGCCACACCTTCATGAAGAGGCTCTCGAAGCCTATGGCCTCGGCGAATAGGCCCAGCCAGAGCAGGTGGCTCTGGAGTCTGGCTACTTCGGCCCATACGGTGCGCAGGTACTTGGCCCTGATGGGGATCTCTGTGTCGGTCATCTTCTCGATGAGGCCCGCGTAGGTCTGGCCGTGGATAATGTTGCAGATGCCGCAGATGCGCTCGCAGAGGTACAGGTTGCGCCTGTAGTCGTTGAGCTCTATGGCGCGCTCTATGCCCCTGTGGACGTACCCTATGTTGGGTATGACGTCCACGATCCTCTCCTCGTCCACGTAGAACTGCAGCTGTATGGGCTCGGGCAGCACCGGGTGCTGCGGCCCGAAGGGTATAATGGTTAGGTTCTGTTTGTCACTCATTCCAGTCGCACCTCCAGCATCTCCCGGCCTCGCAAGCCGCCGAGCACCTGTCCAGGAGTAGCTCTATCTCTTCGAAGCTCCTGATGCGCTCCTCGGCCTCCAGTTCGGGGATAGGGGCCTGGTCGCGGGCCCTGATCTCGTCCAGGTCGGCCTGCCTGGAGACGAACTCGCTCATGTCGGGGACCGGCTCGTCGAGGCCCTCGCCTCCCAGGTACCTGTCGATGGATGAGGCGGCTCGTCTGCCGTCCCTGAGGGAGGATATGACGTTGGATGTGCCGTAGGCTATGTCGCCTCCGGCGTATACGCCGTCCCTGCTTGTCTTCATGTTCTCGTCGATGACGATGCTGCCTTGGCGGCTCACGCCCACATTGAACCCGGGGGGAACGACGCAGTAGGAGCCGATGGCTGAGACTATGGTGTCTACCTCCACCTTGTGGCTGAGGCCCTCCATGGGCACCGGCCTGCGTCTGCCTGACTCGTCGGGCTCGCCGGGTATCATGGGCTGGAACTCGATGGTGAGCGGCTTGCCGGGGTGGATGATGATCTGGCTGCTGAGGAAGTCGAAGTTTATGTCCTCCTCTATGGCCCCGCTCAGCTCGTGGAGGCTCGCAGGCATCTCCTCCTCCTGGCGCCTGTAGTAGACGGTGACCTCCTCGGCTCCGAGGCGTCTGGCGGTCCTGGCGGAGTCCATGGCGCTGTTGCCTCCGCCGATGACGGCGACGCGTCTGCCCAGGTCCGGGGTCTCGTTCCTGATGTTGACGGCCGTGAGGAGATCGGTGAAGGTTATGACGCCCTCGCTGTCCTCGCCCTTGCACCTGAGGTCGTTGCACTTCTCGGCGCCTGTGGCGATGAAGGCGGCGTCGTAGCCCTCCTCCATGAGCCGGTTCAGGTCAGTGACCTCGGTGTTGAGCTTGACCTCTGCGCCGGCTTCCTCCAGCCGGGCGTTGAGCTCCTCCACCATGATGTCTTTGGGGAGCCTGTACTTGGGTATGCCCCAGGCCATGGCTCCGCCCAGGATGCCGCTCTTCTCGTAGAGGGTGACGCTGTGGCCCAGCACCCCAAGGTAGTAGGCGGCCGAGACGCCGGCGGGGCCCCCGCCGATGACGGCCACCCGTTTACCCGTCGAAGGCGTGCGCTGGATTTTGCGTACTAGGCCACCGTTCTGCTCCTTGAAGCCGTCCGCGGCGACCCTCTTCAGGAGCCTGATCTGGATGGGCTTGGCCTCGTAGACCTGCCTGCAACCGTCCTGGCAGGGGGCGAAGCATACGCGGCCCAGGATGGCCGGTATGGGGGCCCTGTCGATGATGGTGTTGTAGGCCGCCTCGTATTCGCCGGCTTCTACCTCCCGTATGTACCGGGGGATGTTCACCATGGCGGGGCACTCCTCTCTGCAGGGGCCCAGCTTCCTCATGATTGGGGGCCTGGGGCCCTCAGCCGGCTTCAGCAGCGTGGAGGGGCTCGTGGCGATCTTGAGCATCTTTCCGCCCAGGTCCAGGGCCAGGTCCTTGAACTCCACCTGGAACAGGTCCCGGGCCTCGTTCTCCGCTATGAAGGCTACCGGGTACTCGGGGGTGATGCTCTGGATGGGCTCACCCTTGGGGGCCGTCAAGTGGATGTTGTCCACGCCGCCGTCCACCTCGAAGTGGAGGATGACCTCGATGGCGTCGCCCAGGTCCCTGAGGGTGGTGGTGATGAACCGTGCGTCCCTCTGCTTCAGCTCCCTGACCGCCTCGAGGAGGCCGCCCATCTGCACCGTGTGCTCGTGGGCCGCGCCCTTCACTGTGGTCTGCATCACTCTTCCTCCTTGGGCGCCTTACCGGCCAGCTTGTCCAGGGCCAGCACCACGGCGTCTATGATCTGCTCGGGGCGGACGGCGCACCCCGGTATGTAGACGTCCACCGGGATCACCTTGTCCACGCCGCCCAGCACGTTGGGGCAGTTGTGGAACACTCCGCCCGTGGCTGCGCAGGTGCCCACGGCTATCACCAGCTTGGGGTCAGGCATCTGCTCGTACAGGTTCTTGAGGACCCTCTGG
>DATKWY010000333.1:0-8888 GCA_035529295.1 Candidatus Desulfaltia sp.
TCCATGGCACCATGAACCGCCCTCAAATATTTAACGCCTAGGCGAAGCCCTCCAGGTCGGCGGGCTCCTCCTCCAAGGCCACCTGCTCCAGGCTGCGCCCCGACACCGCCGAGTCAGGCATCTCCTCCGCCACGTCCGAGCCTGGCCTGGCCTCACCGTCCTTCATCTTGAAGAACAGCCACCTGGGCCTGCCGCCCCCGCCGGTCCTGATGAGGGCGAAGCCCCCGCGGAGCTTCTCACCGTCCAGCCGTATGGTGGCGTGGCCCTCCTCCAGGCTCTCAGCGAAGCCCTTACCCTCCTTCATGTTCGTGAAGGCGCCCCGGTCCCATACTATCACCGTCCCCGCCCCATAGTGGCCCTCCGGGATGACCCCCTCGAACCCCCCGTAGGCCATTGGGTGATCCTCCGTGGGCACGGCCAGCCGCCTCACCTTGGGGTCCATGCTGGGCCCCTTGGGCACGGCCCAGCTCTTCAGGACGCCCCCCGACTCCAGCCGGAGGTCGTAGTGGAGGGTGCTGGCGGCGTGCTTCTGAACAACGAAGATTGGCTCACCTTCTCCATCAGTCAACTCGCCCAGGGGCTCAGGGCTCTCGGAGAGGTCTCTCCTGTCCCTGTACTCTTTCAGGGGATCGGAACCACTCATAGTACAGAATATGTGTTGGGCCACGATAAATGTAGTGAAAAAAGTTGGGTTGAGCTTCTAGCTCTGAGCCATCTTCTTGCCGACCCTGCTGGCCAGGCTCCTGGCCTGGGCGTTGGCCTTAGCCACCAGCAGCTCGATGGTGTCCCGTGTGGGCCACTCGGCCTCAACGGCCACCGCCCGGGCCTGCTGGAACGCCTTCGCCAGTATGGTGGGCGCCGTCACCGGGGTGACATACGCGGCCTCCACGGCCACCTTCAGCGCGTTGCCTATGGCGGCCTCCAGGTTCCTCCTGTAGGCGCCCAGGTCCAGGATCAGGGCCTCGCCGGGTATGAGCTCACCCCGCTCATACACAGCCTTGATCCGCAGACCCATCTCGGCGGCCCTGACGCCCATGCGCTGCAGCAGGTCAGCCAGGTCATCGTTTATGACCTGGCCCTTCCTGGCCACCACGGTGTCCTGGACCACCCAGATGTTGCCCGCCTCTATCCTGGTTCTGACGCTCAGGGCGCTGAACTTGCCGATGAGGGGGCCCGGGCTCAGCCCCGTGTTACCCGCCGAAATGGTTATGTTGTTGAGGGCGACGTCCCCGGCCTTGGCGAACACCTTGACCTTGTTGGACTCCAGCTCCATGGCCACCCTGAAGGGGTTGCCGTTGGTGAACAGGAACACGTTGGGCCCGGAGACCATCTCCATGAACCCGTCCCCGCCCTTCTTGCCGGCCTCCTCCATGCTGATCCTCATGAGGGTGTTCTTCAGCACCTTGAACTCCAGGCGGCCCCTCAGCTGGCGCCTCATGTCCTGAAGCATGCCGCTGTTGACCTTGTTCAGGTCGGCGGCGGCTATGACGTCGTACCCCTTGAGAAGCTCGACAGTCTCCTGAACCGTCTCCATTTTCTCCTGTGGAATGTGACTCGACATGGCATTCACCTAGTAAACCTTCACCGCGTCGCCCATGGTCAGCTTCAGGTAGACGCTGCGCACGTTGGCGAAGCCCCTCCTGGTGGCCCTGGTCACGTTCTGCACCACGGCCTCTATGTTCTGGGCGACCTCCTCGTCGCTCATGTCCTCCTTCCCCACTATGCAGTGGACGAAGGGCTTGTCCCTGCTCCTCAGGACCACGGTCCTGCGCTCGCGCTCGATTATGCTGTCTATCGGCGCCTGGGGCGGCACAGGGGTGGGCATCTTGCCCCTGGGGCCCAGGATGGGTCCAGCTACGCGACCTACTGTGGGCATCATGGGTGCCTCCGCGACGAACGAGTCATAGGGTTGAAGGGCCTTCTTGGCTGCCTTCTTGTCCGTCGCAAGCTGATCAAGTTCAGCGGGCTCAACAACTGCATCCGCTCCTGCCCTCCTTGCTCTCAGCGCTAGGTCGCCCGAGGCGAACACCAGTACCTTGCGGGCGCCCACCCCGTTGGGTAGGGTGAACCGCAGGTTAACTCTCTGGTCAGGCCTGTTCATGTCGAGCTCCCTTAGGTTTACGGCGAGGTCGAAGCTCTGCTGGAAGTTCCTTGCAGGGCTAGCCTCCCTCGCCTTCTCGATGGCTTCCGTTATCTGTTTCTTTGGGAGCGACATTTTAAGTTCCTCTCAATCTCACCTTAGATACAATTTAAAGGTTGTTTATGCCTCCGCCAGCTTCTCGTCGAACTCCCCCGCCTTGATGGCCGTCTGGACCTCCTTGGCGGGGCGCCCCTCGACGGTGACGCCGGCGCTCTGGCACGTCCCCAGCACCTCACGCACAGCGGACTTTAGGCTGGCAGCGTAGATGCCGGCCCGCTTCTTCTTGGCTATGCTTATCAGCTGGTCCATGGTGATGTCCGCCACGTAGGCCGTGTTGGGTGTGCCACTGCCCTTCTCCAGGCCCGCGGCCTGGCTGATGAGGGCGAACGTGGTCAACATGCCCACCTTTACGGTGAACTTCTTGGTGTCGGTGTCTATAACGACGTCCACCGGCACCGGCAGCCCGTCGTACTCCTTTGTCTGGGCGTTGATATCGTTGACGATGGCCATGATGTTGACGCCCATGGGCCCCAGTGCGGGGCCGATGGGCGGGCCACCTGTGGCCTTGCCGCCGTTGACGATGAAGTTGAAGGATTTCTCGACCATTAACTTTTCATTCCTTTAAGCTCTCTTACGTAGTCAGCGTGTACCGTGATAGGCAGAGTGAACGCGGCCTCCAGTATCTCGATGGTGACCTCCTCCTTTCCGACGTCAACACGTACGACACGGGCCTGCATTCCCTTGAAGGGCCCCGCGATGACCTCCACGAGGGTCCCCTCCTCTAAGCCTTCAACCGCTGGCTTGGTCTCGATGTAGTGGTCCACCTCCTCGGGGCTGATGGTGCCCTGCACCCTCTCACGGGTGTGGCGCATCCCCCTTATGAGCTCGTCCACTATGTGGGGCCTCTCGGCCTCTATGATGATGTACCCTTTCAGCTCGGCGGGCGCCAGTATGGCCGCTATGGGCAGGCCCTCCACCTTCGCCTTGTCGGCGAGCATGATGGAGACTGTCCTCTCCTGGCCGTTGGTCACCTTCACCGCGTACAGGGACGTTCTCACCGCTTTTTCGGACAATTAGACCACTCACGATGCACCATCCTTGATGAGCCCCAAAGATATTAATATTGCTCAAAGCTTCCCCGGTGGATACAAATATTAAACACCTCAAGGATGATACGTTGACTGGTGAAAACATGGGCATCCACACTTTACTCTCCCTCGTACAGGAGCGCACCACCGACCTATCGATCCTGTTCCTCGAGTTCGAGGAGATCTTCGCCGTAGCCGCGGGCTTCGTGCTCGTCCTCATGTACCTCTTCTACGTGAGGTACAGCTACGACAAAGAGGACACCCTGGATACGCCTTAGGCTCCCTGCAGCGTCACTGACAGCAGCCTTACGAGGAAGCCCACCGCCCCCAGGACGCCTATCCCAGCGAAAACTATCTTGACGCTCATCCAGTACGTCTTCCAGTCGGGCCTGGTCAGCGTCCTGAGGAGCCTGTCCGCGGACTGGAGGAACTCGTTAAACGGCATACCTGTCACCCTATCGATCAATGGTTCCTAGTTTAAAATGTATCTTATCTGAACCATTAAAGTTAATAGTGATTTTCATTTCTTGGGTTTCGCCTTTTACCAACAATCACACAGACTCAAAAATAAACTTATCTCGTGCGTGCCTTAATATTACAGGAAAAAATCTATTTATTAAACAATTCATTTCCCATCAAAACCGAATTATTGAATCCCCCGCGCGCATATTCTCTTGAAATATTGTAAAATTTAAATAAATATTCGTCAACAATTGTATTGCATATCAGCTTATTTCGAAGTGTACAAAGACCATGCGCACGCTGAAAGGGATGTTGAAATAAGTGATATGTACTGGGGCAATGTCTAGATGTGACTTTGAGTGACGGTTGATACAATTTTACGGTTATTCTCGCTCATTGTTTTTGGTTTAATACTTGTTATTATTGTGCTTGGACGATTGGCACGTGAAAGGAAACGTACTGTATTTACATACGACCTCTGGGCTCTAGGTAAGAAATTATTCGTTGGATGTTTTTTACTTGTTCTTCTATTGGGTGTTACCACGGGGTTTTTCTTCATCTCTCCGACCGATGACTGGGTAGAGATTATAGCTGAGGCTCTAGCGATTAGTCTGATGCTAACGGTTGTTGAGGTAATAGGAGTAGGAGTATATTTCAGGTGGAGGAGGCGACTTTCTTCATTCTAATACATTTAAAATTATTTCAAGATACTAATATCTTTTCGCATCATACGTGGACTGTAAAAAATCGGTTGATGATTGTTTTATATTCAGAGGTGATTTTAATTTAATGGATGAGAAGAAGATGTCTTTAAAAAACGAAGATAGAAAAGGCGTAGTCCTAGTTAGATATGAAGATGGGACAACACACATATTACCAAAGTACATCTATATGAAAATGAAGGCGTCTGGAAAAAGACCAAATGTCGTGCTTCTGAAAGAAGGTTTACATTGGGACGACCTGAAATAAGGCTTTTTTTATTTGGGGATTTGACTGCCAGTGTTCACCTTTGATAAAACCAGCTCATCCGAAGAACATTTATAGACGACGAATCCGATGCAGACTTGACAGAACCCAAACATGTCATTAATAAATAACATCATAAATAAAAGATATCATTACACAAGTTATTTAAACATCTACCTTTGAGATAATTAAGTGATTACTATGAGTAACGTAAAATTCGATCTATCACCTGTCGATAAGAAGCCCAGCAGAAAATACCGCAAAGGCAGCAAATATGACCCTATACTAGACAAGTTTCTGAATGGCAAGGATAAGTTGGTCACTTTAGAGGTGGCTGGAAGAGACGGAAACTACGTTAGGACACAGCTCAAGAAACGCATCGACGCCCGAGAACTCAATGTCGATGTCTCAGTAATAAACAACAAAGTATACCTCGAAAAGTAACCGTTTATTCATCCTTTTTTATTTATAACATATATTTTGTTTTAATTTTTTGATATTGTCAAAATATTTCACTTCATTTCATTTATTGCTCTACCTATTGAGTACCCAATAGCCGCCCCAAATAACCCAATTAATCCAGTCGCAATATACACGAATAACAGCATTCCCTCATTTGTTATAGGAGTAGGAACTATATTCTTCACAAAGCCATATCCTATCCATAATCCCCCAATAAATCCAATAATTGACAACACAACATAAATTATTACGGCTTATATTTTTTCGATCATCTTTCAAATATTTTAAAAATTAACTCACAGATTAAAGTTGTCCTATGCTGTAAACTTACTGATACACTCCATACATATATGGAAAAATGACTTTTCTATGCCTCGTTAAAGTTTACGTATCGGCCAGGAGCCGCTCGGCGAACCAGCCGGCGTCGAAGGCCTGGAGGTCACCGTAGCCCTGGCCCACCCCCACATAGATCACCGGCTTGCCGGTGAGGTAGCTGACGCTGAGGCTGCTGCCCCCCTTGGCGTCGGCGTCCACCTTGGTGAGGATGGCCGCGTCGAAGCTCACGGCCCGGTTGAAGGTCATGGCCTGCTCGGTGGCGTCGTTCCCTATGAGGCTGTCCAGGATCATTATCGTCAGGCTAGGCTGGACGACGCGCTTCACCTTCTGCAGCTCGTCCATGAGGTTCCTGTTGGTCTGCATCCTGCCCGCCGTGTCTATGAGCACCACGTCTATTCCCTGGGCCCTGGCGTGCTGGACCGCGTCGAAGCCCACGGCAGCAGAGTCGGAGCCGTACTTGTGGCGTATGACCCGGACCCCCAGCCTCCTTCCGTGCTCCTCCAGCTGCTCTATGGCCCCGGCCCGGTACGTGTCCCCGGAGGCCAGCACCACCGTGTACCCTTTGTCCATGAGGAGCCTGGCCACCTTGGCTATGGTGGTGGTCTTGCCGGTGCCGTTGATGCCTACGAACATGACGCTGAGGGGCTCACCCCGTTTCCGGTACTCGGAGGCCAACTGGATGATGTCCACCGTCTGCTGGCCGTTGAGCACCGCCGCGATGGACTCCCTGAGGACCTCCCGGACGACCCTGGATTTATCCCCGAACCTGGGTGCCTCGGAGCCCAGCAGCCGCTGCTTCAGCTCCGCGCACACCCTCTCGGCTACCTCCACGGACACGTCGTTCCCTATGAGGTGGAGCTGCAGGTCCCACAGAACCGGGTCCAGGTCCTTCTCAGTCAGCCCAGAGCTACTGATCCTGTCTACAATGCCCTTGAGGCCCTGGCGGAGCTTCTCAAACAACTAGCTAGCACCCTGAATGGCGTTCTGGATCTCCACTGATAACCTTTCCGCCATTCTGTTGTGGGTCTCCAGCTGGCCCAGGACCTGTCCCATCTGCTCCTGCACGGACGCCTGGGCCTGCTCCATCTCCTGGAGCCTCACACCTATGTCCTCCACGGCCTTATCGTACTCCATTTCCACGGACACGTCCGCGCCGATGCCCACGATGACCTTGCCTATGTCCCCCAGGCTGGCATTCATGAACACGCCGCCCCCCACGGGCACCTGGAGACTACTGCCCTGCTCCACGTTCCTCAGTTCCCCCAAGCTGCCCTGGGCGAGACGCAGATCCGCGATGGTTGCGTTAAGAATCTGCAGCCTCTGCTCCAGGACCTGGGCCGTGCCCTCCATCATCCTGATCTCTGATACGAGGCGGCGCAGCTGCTTCTCCTGTTCCTGGGACACCTGGGGCTACTCCTCGGGCTGCTGTTCCTCTACGCCGTGGATGGTGATCTCGTAGCGCTTGGCCCTGTGGCGGCTGCCCACGTCGGCGTAGACGTTCTCCAGGGCGTGCTTCTCCTTGGTGGCGGCCACCACCTTGTCGAAGGTGAGGGGCTCGAAGAAGGTCTTCTTGTTGACCTCACCCCAGACCCTGTAGTGCTTGACGCTCACTCCGCCGCCTCCGCCATGGTGACTGTGACGACGCCCTCGCCGTCCCGGTTCATCTTGACCCTGATCTTCCTGGGCGGGCTGGATATGCCCCTGGCCCATATGGCCTCGTTGACGGTGGGGTCGATGATGATCTCGGTGGGCTTCATGTGGCGCCTGGTGAAGTTCTTGAGCACCGTCATGGCCTTCTCGGCCCTGCGCCAGCCCGGGGCGATCCAAGCCCGCCCTAGAGGGACCGTGTAGACTCTTTCTAGTTCAGACATGCCTCAATCTCCTATAATCTGAGCTTCCGGACGCGCCAGTTGCGCCTGCTCTTGGGGCTCCACCTGACGTCGCCCCTGGTCTTGGCGATGATCCAGGCCGGGACGCTCTTCTTGGACTTCCCCGCCTTGGCGAGGCGTAGCTTGTATGCGAGGTGCTTGTTCCGTGCCAATTTCATACTCTCCTGATGTTTATGTCCCTCTTGGCTACTTGGCTCTGTAACTCAGCCAGCAGCCTCTTTAATAAGTCATCGGTGATGGGCAGAGGCACCCTCCCGGTCTGGGCCGCCTGGATGAGCTGCAGCTCCACCTGGGTTGCAAAGTCTGGCCGCACCAGTTTCACGTTCTGGAGCCTGGCCCTAGCCTCGGGTGTGAGGATCTTGCGCAGCACGGCCTCCTTCTGGGCCTCCGCCTGAGCCTGGGCCTGAGACGCCTGCTCCTGCTGGCCCCCCCGTGCCTGAAGCTCGGCTATCCTACGCTGCCTAAGCTTCTCAAGTTCCTCATCCGAAGACATTTGAGTTCACTAATAATCCTTAAGCTCTGGACGCTCCCGGTCCAGGTCACGTTTTATCTGGGTGCTCATGGCGTCCAGCAGGCTGCGGCCCTTCTTGGACACGACTCTGCCGTTGTTGCTGTCCTTCTGGGCTAGATCCGCCTGCTCCAGCTGCTGCAGGATGGACCTGATTATGTTACCGCCGGCCTTGGCGAAGTGGGCCGGCCTCATGCCCACCCTCTTCCTTCCGCCGTACACCTTCCTGAGCCTGGAGACGCCCACGGGGCCGTGCATGTAGAGCTTTCTGAGGAGGGAGGCTGACCTGATGTACCACCAGTCCTGGTTCTGGGGGACCCTCTCCACGTGGCTCCCCGTCTTGACGTAGTCCGCCCACTCGGGGGGCTGGATCTCCTTGACGTTCTCCTTGATGTAGCCTGACAGCTTGTCTATCAGCACGTCCGCCGGTATGTCGTATGCGGTTGTCATTTTCCTTCTTCCCAGATGCTTGAACCTTACAGGGTTCCGACATATATACCTAGCCTTTTCCCGTAGGGTTCAGCAACTCATAACCTCAGAATTAAGATAAAAGGGTTTAGGCGCCTGGAGGGGGGGTGGTTGCGCGCCTCAGGGGGTTCAGGAGGCTCGTTGCCCTGGCTGTCCGGGGGTTTTTCGCATCATCTTAGGCGATTTAACGCCTGTGTGATAAATATGGTTTTTAACACTTTTACGTTAACTCCACGGGGCCTTAACCATCGTTACACATCGAAACACAATCAGTGTACATTTCGTTTACTCATGTTAACGGATTAAAGTAGAATACAGGTATCGAATAATGCTCTGTAAAGAGATTCAAGAAAAGGAAGAAACGAAACATCGCTACCGGGTCAAGACCCCTAGAGAGATGAAGGTCTACCCCTTCAGGTACCTCTTATCCAGCTTAGCCACCACAGTGTAGAGAGGGTCCACTATCTGGGCCACCCTGGCCTTAGCGGCCTGGCTCAGAAACATGTAGGCGTCGTCTCTGCTCCAACCGTACTCCGTCATCCAGTTGATGAGCTCACGGTAGGCCAGGC
>DATKWY010000334.1:0-3701 GCA_035529295.1 Candidatus Desulfaltia sp.
ACAGGGTACCCCCAGCTGGGCAACGAGACCCTCCACATAGCCCACGTCCTATACGGCGGCGTCCTCCTATACGCCTCAAGCATCCTGCCCCTCCTATACGCCAACAGGTGGGCCTACACCTGGAGCGCCATGATCTCCGGCGTCGGCGTCGGCCTCTTCATAGACGAGATAGGTAAGTTCATCACTCAGGCCAACGACTACTTCTTCCCCGCAGCCGCCCCAATAATCTACGCCTGCTTCCTCCTCACGGTCCTCCTCTACCTGAGGGTGAGCCGCGGCACGGAGCTGGACGCCAGAGGCGAGTTCTACGCAGTTCTGGAGACCTTGAGCGAGGTGCTGGACCACGACCTGGAGCCCGGGGAGCACCAGGACCTGTGCAGCAGGCTTGCACGGATAAAGGAGAAGACCAGCAACCCGGACCTGGTCAGGTTGGCGGAGGAGCTGACCCACTTCGTGGAGACCGACGCCCTGCATCTAGCATCGGATGACCCCAACCTCTTCGACAAGATCATAGGGCTGGTGAAGACTGTTGAGAGACAGTACGTGACGCCTAGGAGAGTGAAAACGTTCCTTGTCATCACCCTGTTCGTGCTGGGAGTCCCAAGCATGACGCGGTTCGCAGCCTTCATGGAGGCCTCGCTGGACTCGTCGAATGTGGACGCCTTCCTGTCTGCGCTGGCGTCGGAGCTGCCCCCGTCATTCCATCTCAGCAGCATGTGGATAATAGGCTACGTCATAGCGGACAGCGTGATGGGTGTGGCTCTGGTGGCGGCCGCCGCACTCATCTTGTTCAGGCGTGAGAGGTGGGGGATAGAGATAGGGTCAGTGGGGCTTCTAGCCTACCTCCTGGGCCTGAACCTGATCCTCTTCTACCTAGAGCAGTTCTCCACAGTGGTAACGGCGGGCATCCAGTACCTGGTACTGCAAACCCTGTACTACTACCAGAGAAAATTATAGGAGGTCTGGGTCACTCAAGCTTGTGGCCGCAGTGGTTACAGAACTTGCCCGAGCCGGGCACAGCCTCCCCGCAGTTGGGGCAGAACCTCTGCTCACCTTGACTCTTGGGAGCATCCTGGGATGAGGCGCTCCTCCTCTCATCGATAGTCTCACGGGCCGCCTCGATCCCCTTGCCGGCGATCTCGGCGCCCTTGCTCAGCCCTCTTTTGGCGAACCCGAAGGCAGCGCTCAACCCGCGCTTGGCCTTCTCCTTGGCCTGGTCAATGTCCTGCTGATCGACCTCAATGTCGATGACCTTCTTAGGGACTGGCACCTCACTTTTATGCTCTGGAGGCGGCGGAGGCGGAAGATCGGCTTCACTCTTCTCGGATGGTGGCGGCGGTGGCGGTGCCTGCGTCGCCTGACCCTGGAAAGCTGCCTCGTTCCGCGCCCCACAGTTGGGGCAGAATTTCTGCTTCTCCTCTATCTGCTGTCCACAGCTATCACAGAATGGCATGTCCTTTCAATACATGCCCCATACGATGTAACTAAAAAAATATTCCATCAAGCAGCGAGGCTGACGAAGTAATCCACTATCAGCTTATGGATCTGTATGCCCGTGGTCTCCATGAGAGCCTTGTACCCGGGGAAACAGTTAGCCTCCAGAACCATGGGCTCGCCGTCGCTCCTAGGCAGAATATCCAGGCCACTTATCTTGAGGCCCACGGCCTCAGCCACCTTGACCGCCAGCTCATCATAGACCGGGTCCTCAAAGGGCTCGGCCGCGCCGCCCACGGCCACGTTGTACCTGAAGTCCTCGGGGTTGGACCGCTTCTCCCGGCCCACCACCTCGCCGTCTATGACGAAGCACCTTATATCGTAGCCCGGGTTGGGGACGTACTCCTGAAGGTAGAAGACACCCTCGCCGTAGCTCCTGATGTACCAGACCAAGAACTGCATCAGGTCCTCCCGGCTCCTGATGCGGCTCAGCTTCATGACGCCGATGCCCCTAGCCATGCAAATAGGTTTGAGGACCACCTCACGGTCGGCGTCCAGGAGGCGGGACGCGAATTCGTAGGCGTGCTCAATGTTCTCGGTGATGACTGTCTCCGGGTGGGGGAGCCCCAGCTTCTTCAGCTGCAGCGAGAGATGCTCCTTGCTATAGTTCAGCATGCTGTCAACCGGGTTAACCACGATGGAGGACTCCTCGATCCTTCTCAAGACCAGAAGCCTGTGGAGTAGCTCGAAGGTGGTCCCCCTGTGAAGCATGTTGCTGGGCGCGTAGACCAGGTCGTAGTCAGGTTTGAAGCGCGGCAGGGACACGTCCCAGGGGGCCTTGTAGTCCACGTCAACGCCCCGGTCCTGGAGCTCCTTCCGGACCAGGCCCGTCTCCCCGGTGGTGGGGTTATCCGTGAATATGAGGACACGCATGGTGTACATAGGTCGAAGCGATGCCTAGGCTTAAATCCTTTCACGGCTTCACGGTTAAATTTAAGATACGTTTATTAGAAGGCAATCTTCAACAGTAGAAGTCTACTAGGTAGAGGTCAACTATGTCCATGAGTCCCGGCGGCAGAGCCCCCTTCAACATGGATGTGAGCCCCCTCCAGCTCCTCCTCCTCATACAGCTAGACGGAGGCCCCAAGTACGGGTACGAGGTGCTGAAAATCCTCAAGGAGGAGTTCGAGGGCACGTGGGAACCTAAAACCGGGACAGTGTACCCAGCTCTGAAGAGCCTGGAGCGTAAAGGCTACGTGGAGACCATGGAGAAGGACGGCACCGACTTCTACGCCATAACCCCTGAAGGAAGATCCCTTTTCAGGCACATGGAGAGCCACTTCGTGGACAGCCTAGATTTCACCGTCAAGTACCTATCAGTGGTATTCAAGTGGATGTCCACCGACATGAAGCAGGGCGCCGCCCGCCTCATCAAACAGCTCACCGAGAAAGATGAAGCCCTAACGGAGCGAATGCTTACAGAGTTCTACCAAAACCTTGATACAGACGTAAAAGAAACCCTCCTAGACAACGTCAGAGAGATGACCATGCACAGGCTCAACCTCATAAACAAGCTACAGCAGGAGAAGCACAGGACGTGAAACACATAGTCGAGACGGCGGACCTAACCAAGACCTACATCCAGGGAGGGCGACCACTGCAGGTTCTGAAGGGCATCAACCTGGCCGTGGAGCAGGGGGAGTTCATGGCCATCATGGGGCCCAGCGGCAGCGGCAAGAGCACCCTCCTCAACATGGTGGGCGCCCTCGACCGGCCAACATCGGGGAAGGTGTACATCAACGGAGTTGACCTCAGCAAGCTAAACGACAACCAGGTGGCGGAGCTCAGGAACAGGGAAATCGGGTTCATCTTCCAGTTCTTCAACCTCATCCCCAGGATGGACGCCCGCGGCAACGTGGAGCTGCCCATGGCCATAGCAGGCGTCTCCAGGGGCCAGAGGCACAGGAGAGCCATAGAGCTCCTGGACCTCGTCGGCTTGGCCGACAGGGCCGACCACAAGCCCAGCCAGCTCAGCGGCGGCGAGCAGCAACGCGTCGCCATTGCCAGGGCCCTGGCCAACGAGCCTAATCTTATCCTAGCAGACGAGGTTACCGGGAACCTAGACTCAAAGACAGGTGGAGAGATAATGCATTTACTTAAAATGCTCAACAAGGATGAGGGCAAGACCTTCATCCTCATCACCCACGATCCAGCCGTGGGCCAGAACACAGACCGCCTCGTACAGCTAAGAGACGGCCTGATAATAG
>DATKWY010000335.1:0-11094 GCA_035529295.1 Candidatus Desulfaltia sp.
TTGAACACCACGTCCCTGGGTATCATGCCCCGCTTCCTGAGCTCGCTCACCGCGTAGAGGCCGCCCTCGCCTACGACGAGGAACCCCTTGTAGCCTAGTTCGATGCAGTGGCGTACATCGTCAACCATCTCGATGAGCCCCTTCATTCCCCTGTACCTGATGCCGCAGAGTCCCCCCTCAGGGGTGGCCACCTGGCGCCCCGTGTCCCAGAGCGCCCTGGGGCCGGGGGTGAGGATGACCTCCAGGTCGGCGTCGTGGGCCACCTGGGCGAACTCCTCAAGCTCGCTGTCGCTGAGAAGCGTTGACCCCATCACGGTGCTTATGAGCCTATGGACGGGCACGTCCCGCTTGTCCATCTCGTCCACCAGGGCCCTGAGCACGGAGAGGTTCTCCACGCCGGATATCTCGATGCGGTAGTTGGCCCCGTCGGGGAAGGTGATGCTTGAGGAGGGGAGGCCGTAGGCGTCGCCCTCGGGTAGTCCTATCTCGGCCAGCATCCTGGCCGTCTCTTTGAGCATAGTACTCCGAGGAAATGTTTAGTCTCTGACTATTTTAAATATTCCAATTAGAATCAGGTAAGGCGCCCCTTAGAGTCTCAAACGTCTTCGAAAAAAGGAAAAGGTTGAGGGAAGGGTCACTGGCTCTCCCGGAAGGGGTGCCTGGAGCTCCGCGCGTTCTCCGCGGCCTCCCGCGCCGTGGGCCTGCCCTCCATGGCCTTCCGGATGGCGTGCCTCATGGCCTTCAGGTTGTTGATGTACACCCGTCTGCGACGCGAGGCGGAGGGGTGGACGAAGACGTTGGCTATCATCACCAGCTCATCCGTCTCGGGCAGTATTCCATCCGCCACGGACATGGCCACGGCCTTGGCCACGGCCTCCTGGGCCGGCCCGTAGACGAAGCTGGCGTCCCTCATGCCCCTGACGGGCACCGTGGGCACTATGATGGTGGGCGGCTTCACCGCCATGTTGGGCTCCAGTATAACCTGAAGTGCCTCCCGGTCCTTGCTGGGCCTGGCTAAAGCCTCCGCGTAGGCCTTGCCCACGGGGCCGTCCACCTCGCCTATCAGCAGGTCTATGTGGGCCACCTCGTTGCTGTCGGGGTCCACCAGGGCCTCCCCTGTCCGCAGCTTGAACTGGTCGATGACCTCGGGGGTGACGTCAACCCTGTAGAACCTCTCCTTGACGGGGCCGGAAGGCAGCTTGAACTCCACAGGCTTCTTGGGTATGAGGCCCAGGTTCTCCAGCTCCACCCTGAACTCCTCCCTGAGCTCCCAGGTCACCGTGTCCCCCAGCACTATGGGGCGCCGGGTGGGGCCCACGTCGTGGCCCATGAAGTTAAGGCACACCTTGGGGCCCTGGGCGCCCGTGGCCACGATGTGGCGGGTGAACTTCTGGAGCCTCCACTGAACTTTTCGGGCCTCGTCCAGCTTCCCTGCCTTGAACTTCTTGTAGAGGTCCAGCCAGTAGGGGGCGACCACGTTGGCGGAGGCCAGGATCATGCCCTTGCAGCCAACTGCCAGGGCTGCCAGAACCACCTCATCCCAGCCCACCACCACATCGATCTTGTCGCCCACCTTCTCCAGCACCGACATGAGGTACTTGAGGTCGCCGCTGCTGTCCTTCATGGCTCGGACCGTGCTGCACTCGTCCACCAGGTCCTCCACCACCTGCCAGGGTATGTACTGGTTGGTGGCCACCGGGATGTTGTACAGGACCAGCGGTATGTCCACGGCGCCGGCTATGCTCACGTAGTGGTCGTAGATGCCCTTGCCTCCCTTGGGCTTCATGTAGTAGGGGTTGACCACGATGGCGGCGTCCGCCCCAACGTCCAGGGCGTGCCTGGTGGCGTCGATGACCAGCTTGGTAGCCGTGTCCCCGGTGCCGGCGATGACCGGCACCCTGCCGTTCACCTGGTCCACGCACACCTCTATGACGCGGGCCCTCTCTGCCTGGGTCATGAGGCTGAACTCGCCCGTGGTGCCGCAGGGCACTATGCCCGTGATACCCTGCTCTATGAGCCAGTCCACGAGGTCCCGGAACACGGGCTCGTTGAACTCCTCGTTCTTGTCGAATGGCGTGACCACTGCGGGCAGCACGCCCTCTAGCTTAAAACCTGACATCTCTGAGAGTTGTTAGGTTCAGCCTTTCTATAACAGTTTCCACGGGGCCAGCCGCTACCTGTCGGCCTTCTTGGCCGCCTCCAGCCTCTCCCTCACCTCGTCCATGTACTCCGGGAAGTCGTACTCCTCGGCGTCGAAGGGCCCCTCCCACCACTCCACGGTGAGGATGTCCGTCTCCGGCAGCAGTATGTGGGGCACGCCCGCGGGCACGTGGAGCGGCTTCCCCTTGGTCAGGGGGTACTCCACGTTCCGTCCCTTATCCTTGAACACGTACTTGGCTTTACCATCCATCAGGATGGAGGTCTGTTCCACCTTGTGTATGTGGTTCCCCCGGTACATCCCGGCCCTTGTGTAGAGCAGTGAGTACCATTTCCCCCCGTAGGTGAAGCCTATGGCCTCGCCGACGTACTTCATCTCTCCGCCGGTCCATCTCTCATAGTCGATTACATGCTTCTTCTCTGGCAGGTTGTCCACCACCACTGATCATGGGTGATAAACTGTATTTATCAGTGCCTGTAGACGCCTGGTTCAACGGCTCACGCGCCTCTGAGCATATATTATATGGCTGCGTGCAGTTAGGGTCTTGTTGATACACTTTGGTTAAGGTCGATATCCCCCACCACTGCTGGTACGAGGACAAGCCCCTCACCCTCACCTTCCCCGACGACTGGAAGGTCCACAGGTGCAGGGTGGCCAGCGAGGGCGCCAAGCCCATGACTGAGAAGCAGATCAAGGCAGCCATACTGAAGCCCATGGGCCAGAGGCCGCTACCCGAGCTGGCCGAGAAGGCCGAGGAGGTGGTCGTCATCTTCGACGACATGACCCGCCCAACGAAGACGTGGCAGTACACGCCCGCAATCCTGGAGACGCTGCACAAGGCGGGTGTCCCGGAGGATAACATCCGGTTCATCATCGCCCCGGGCACCCACGGCACCTACGGGCGCAGAGACTTTGTGAAGAAGCTGGGCGAGGACACGGTGAGCAGGTACCAGGTCTACAACCACAACCCCTACGAGATGCTGGACTACCTGGGGGACACCAGCCACGGCTGCCCCGTCTGGGTGAACAGCGAGGTCATGTCCTGCGACCTGAAGATAGGCGTCGGCACCGTCCTCTTCCACAGGCTCACGGGGATGAGCGGCGGAGGCAAGCTCATCAGCCCCGGCGTCGCCGGCATCGAGACCATACGGTTTAACCACGGGGAAGTAGGGGGCTTCGGCCCAGGAAGGACCCCGGACCCGTCCACCGGCTACATGGCCAACGACCACAACAGGATGAGGCTAGACGCCGAGGAGACGGCCAGGCTGGCGGGCCTGGACTACAAGATCGACACCGTCCTGAACCTGGACAGAGCCCCCCTGGAGCTCTACGCTGGCGACTTCGTGGAGACCCAGCGCAGAGCCGCGGCGGGCGCCATAAAGCAGCACGCCACCGAGTCCCCTGAGTCGGACATAGTGGTGGTGGGCAGCTACCACAGGGAGAACGAGCCATACCTGGGCCTGTGGCCTGGGCTGAGCACGGTGAAGGAGGGGGGCACACTGGTGATGGTGAACGACTGCCCCGACGGCGACATCAACCACTGGCTCTTCAACAGGCACGGCAAGACCATAGGCGCCAGCCTCTGGAACCCCAAGCCCCAGAGATTATCCAAGGTGAGGCACATGATAATCTACGGCGAGTACCCCTTGAAGAGCTTCATGATGAGGTACGACCCCGAGCAGGTCACCTGGATCAAGCGGTGGGACGAGGTGGTGGAGGAGCTGAGGAACCACCACAAGGCCGGGTCGAAGGTGGCCGTCATCCCGGACGGCACCAGCTGCATACCCGAGAAGGCCCTGGTGAGGTAGATGAAGAAGGCCATCCAGATAGACGACCGTGACAACGTGGCCACCGCCACCGGCGACGTGAAGAGGGGGGAGACAGTGGAGATACTGTCCCCGGACGGCAAGGTCATCCTCAAGGCCGAGCCAGTGGACGACATAGCCTTCGGCCACAAGCTGTCCCTCAGGAAGATCAGGGAGGGTGAGGAGATCATCAAGTACGGCGAGGTGATAGGCGTCGCCTCCAAGACTATACCCGCCGGGGAGTGGGTTCACACCCACAACGTGAACAGCGCCAGGCTCAACACCTCCGGCGAAGAGGTGAGGGGGATCACAGGGTGACAGAGTTCCTCGGGTACGAGAGGCCGGACGGCTCCGTGGGCGTCAGGAACCACATGCTGGTCATAGCGCCCATAGACTGCAGCTACGAGCCTGCCAGGAAGATCGCTGAGCAGGTGGACGGCGCCGTGGCCATTACCCAGACCTACGGGTGCGGCGCGGACACCATGCTCATCCACAACCTGGTGGGCACAGCCTTGAACCCCAACGTGGCCGGCGTCCTCATCGTGGGTCTGGGCTGCGAGACCCTCACAGGGGAGATGCTCCTGGAGCAGATCGAGCCCAGTGGCAAGCCCGTCCACAACATCACCATCCAGGAGCTGGGGGGCACCCTCAAGACCCATGAGAGGGGCGTCAGGCTGCTCCAGGGCATGGCTCAGGACGTGGCCAAGCTGAGGCGTGAGACCTTCCCCCTAAGCAAGCTGATGCTGGCCGTGGAGTGCGGGGGTAGCGACGCCACCAGCGGCCTGGCCGCCAACCCCGCCGTAGGAGTGGCCGCGGACCTACTGATAGATGAGGGAGGCTCAGTCATGTTCGGGGAAACCCAGGAGATGAGCGGTACCCAGCAGGTGCTGGCACGGCGGGCCGTCAACGACCAGGTGTCCAAGGACATCTACAAGATCATTGAGACCCAGGAGAGCAGGCTCAGAGCCATGGGCGTGGACAGCCGCTGGATGAGCAAAGGCAACATCGACGGCGGCCTCACCACCATCGAGGAGAAGAGCCTGGGCGCCGTCCGCAAGGGCGGCACCAAGCCCATCCAGGGAGTCCTCTTCAACGACTGGGACAGGTTCGACAGGCCGTCTAAGCCGGGCCTATACATCATGGACGGGCCGGGCTGGGACTTGCCCAGCGTCACCCACATGGTGGCCGCTGGGGCGCAGATCGTGTGCTTCACCAGCGGCCGCGGCAGCACCACGGGCCACGCCATCGCCCCCGTCATCAAGATCACCGGCAACCCCCAGACTTACGCCAATATGCCTGACAACATGGACGTAAACGCGGGCACCATCTTGGACGGTTCTGAGAGCCTCAACAGCGTCGGCCGCAGAATATTTGACATGATTGTGGACACCGCAAACGGGAGGCTTATGAAGGCCGAGGCTCTAGGCTACCATGACTACATAGTGTTCAAGAGGAGCAGAGAGGCCGAGCACCTCCTGGGCCACTGCTAGTTCATACTACTTATATACTACCTTATTCCCACCAATCTTGGGTGTTATGGTAAAGAAGATATCCATCTCCATATCCGAAGAGCTGGACCAGACCCTGACCGCACTATCCAGCGAGAACAACATATCAAAGAGCAGGCTCATAGAGAACTACCTCCGGGAGAACCCCAAGGTTATCCTGGAGCTGAGGCAGGAGGAGACCCACTGCAGTCTATGCGAGAGGGAGCTGAATAAAAACGAGGTGAAGGTGAGCACTCCCGGGTTCGGAATGCTGTGCCTAGGCTGTTGGCTGCAAAAGCAGGGCGAGTTGGTCGAGAGAAACCCCGTCTTCATGGACAAGAAGGACATTGGTTCACCTAGGGACGCGGAAGATTAGAGTCACGCATCCTTCACCCCAGTGAGGGTCATCGTAGGTCAGGATAGGCTCCCACCCGAGGCTCATGAAGAACGGGGACACATCCCTCAGTGCCTCGCAGCACATTATGATGACGCCCTTCTCGACGCACTTACTGATCATGAACATCCAGAGATCGGAGCCGTAACCCTTCCCGTGTTGGCCTTCCCTTACACCTATGCGGCTCAGGTACATCGTGTCGTGCACGTTCGTGAAGTCGCGGATATGGTACGATACAAGCCCCTGTACGTGGCCGTCGTCGATTAATATATACGTCTCATAGCCCTCGGACCTGTCCCTATTCAGGTAGAAGGACAATGGGATCATGGCACCGCTCCTGTCGTAATCAAAGGAACGTACCCCCGTTGTGAAGTCCTGTTCGCAGTCGCGCTCGCAAAGCCTTCTTATCTGGATGGGCTACCACCCAGATCATTAGTGAAGTTTGAAGCTATAAAATGGTGGTGGGCTCTACATTTCTTTGAGTACTACGTCGTCGTACTCCTTCTCCAGCAGGTACTTGTGACGCAGCTCCTCCTTGGCGAAGTTGTTGAGGAACTCGCTCAGCTCCGTCCCCTTGAACCTTCGGGCCACCTCCACATAGAAGTCGTGTGTGGCCTTCTCCCGCTGAGCCGCGAAGACCAGGATGGCCGGGTAGTCAGCCATGGGATCCAGGGGCACCTTCACCAGCTGGTCCGTGATCTTCAGGTCGGGGATGCTCTCCTTGATGGTCCTCATCTTCAGGTGTTTGGGGTCCACGAGGCCCCGGAGGAAGTACTCCCGGTGCCGCTTCTCGTCTGCGGCCAGCTCGGAGAGCATCTTCTTGGCCCCCGGGTAGGTGGACTTCTCGGCAGTCTCCGTGTAGAGGGTGTAGCTCTCCAGCTCCATCTCGGCTCCGACTTGAAGCACCTTCTCGATGGTCCAGCCCTTGATCTCCATAAGTATCAAGGTACGTCACCGATCGGCGGGATATAAGATTTCACCGGTAAAGCGTATAAGCCACCGCGGTGGTGAAAAGCTGTATGAAGCCCACGGGCAGCGTTAACGTGGAGATCATCGCCACCGGCGACGAACTCATGTATGGCAGGATATTGGACACCAACAGCCACTGGATAGCTCAACGGGTGGCCGAGCTGGGCGCCAAGCTGCGGCGCGTCACCATGATCGGTGACGAGCCCGAGACCATAGCCGCGGCCCTCCACGACGCCCTGAAACGGGACGCCCACTTCATCATCTTCACCGGTGGCCTGGGCCCCAGCGAGGACGACCTCACCGTGGACAGCATAGGGGCGGCCTTGGGGAGGGGGACCGTCATAGACGCCGCGGGCGCCCAGAAGATCAAGGAGGTCTACGCTAAACGCGGGATTACCGACGAGGCCGCCTTCAAGCGGGGTGAACGCATGGCCAGGGTGCTGGAGAACAGTGAGCCCCTGCAGAACTCCGTCGGCTTCGCAGTGGGCATGTGCGTGGAGGAGGCCGGTAAGCGGATATGCACGTTCCCCGGGGTCCCCGCGGAGATGAAGGGCATGTTCGACGCCCACGTGGCCCCCATGATCCAGAGCAGAGCCACCAGCGTGTTCCTTGCCCGCACCTACAACGTCACCATGGTGTGGAAGGACTTCTTCTCCCTCTACACCCAGATGCAGAGGGACTACCCGGATGTCTACATTAAGAACGCCGCCACTCCACCGGTGGAGGGGGAGGACCGCAACAAGCCCCACACCATCAAGGTGGACCTGGTGCTGGAGGGTAAGACCCACGAGGAGGCGGAGGCCAAGATGGACGCCCTGATAGAGGACTACATGAGGCGCATCGAGGCGGCGGGCGGCGGAACCATGGACCTCATCCCCCACAGCTAGACCAAGGTTACAATTCCGAGCACGTAAGTGGGCCTGGGGACTTCTTGAAAGCCATAAATAAAGGCTGGGGCTGAGTCCTAAGCTAGCCCCTGACCACTAGGACACCCAAGTCTCTGAACTCCTTATTCCCCTTGAAGTAGTCCTCCAGACCCCCGGGTAGCTCAGCCAGGCTGAGGCTAACCTGCTCCCACGTGTCCCTGTCCCTGATGGTGAGGACGCCCTTATCCCGGGTGTCATAGTCCACGGCCACCGCCAGCGGGACACCTATCTCGTCGGCCCGGGCGTACCTGCGCCCAATGCTGCCAGCCTCGTCGTAGACCACCCAGAAGCCCTTGGAGAGCAGCATTTCCCTTACCTGCTGGGCCTTCTCGGGCAGCCCGTCCTTGGTCACCAGAGGAAACACGGCAACCGGGTAGGGCGCCAGGCTCCTGTCCAGGTGAAAGATGTTACGCTTCTCCTTCTCCTTCCTCTCGTAGCTGGACTCCAGCGCCACGTACACCAGCCTATCCAGGCCGTAGCTGGGCTCCACCACATGAGGCACATACCTTGAGCCATCCTCCCGGAGCACGGTCATGTCCAAGCCGGAGGCCTCCATGTGGTTCCTGAGGTCGAAGTCGGTCCTGTAGGCGCATCCGCTGATCTCGATCCAGCCCCACGTCTCCAAGAGGACCTCGTGGTCGAACGTCTGGGCGCTGTAGTGGGCCCTCTCCTCGGGGAGGTGGGCCCTGAACCGCTGCTTCTCCGGGGGGACCCCCAGGAGGTCCATGAAGGCCTGGCTGACCCCCATGAAGTAGCCCTGCCACTCGGTGAGTATTATGCCCTGACTGACGGCCTCGCCCAGGGTGACTATCAGCGGCTCCTTTACGCCGTCCGCCTCCATAGCCTCCGTGTAGAGCATGACCACTGTGTCCTCCATCTCGCTGAACCAGGGGCAGCCCGGGTTCAGGGGGTCGAAGAAGAGCTCAAGCTCCATTATGGTGAACTCTCTGATCCGTATCATGCCCTGGCGGGGGCTGATCTCGTTTCTGGCCACCTTACCGATCTGGGCAAGGGCGAAGGGCAGCTTCTCCCTGGCGTGGCTGAAGCCCCGCCGGTAGCTCATGAACATGGCCTGGGCCGTCTCGGGGCGCAGGTAGCCGGTCTCGCCTCCCGTGGCCCCTATCTCGGTGCGGAACATGGTGAGGATGAGTGTGGGCTCACGGAGCTCGCCGCCGCAGTCTGGGCACCTGACCTTGTGCTCAGCCAGCAGACGCTTTATGGCGGCGCCGCCCATAGCCTCCACGTTCTCCAGGCCCGTCGCGTCCTCGATGAGGTGATCCGCCCTGAAGCCTTTGCCGCACTTGGTGCAGGTGGCCGTGTACTCCTTGAAGTGGTCCAGGTGTCCGCTGGCCTTGAAGACGCGCTCAGGGTTGATGATGGGGTCGTCCAGCTCCAGGAACCCCTGCTTTCTGACGAAGTACTCCTTCCAGGCGGCCTCAATGTTGCGCTTGAGCTTGGTGCCCAGGTCACCGTAGGTGACGAAGCCGCTCATGCCGCCGTATATCTCGAAGCTGGGCCAGTAGAAGCCGCGGCGCTTGGCGATCTCGGTTATGGTGTCGTAGAGGGTCTGCTGAGGCAACCTTATCAGAGCGAGAAAAGGGGGATGCCTTATAAAAAGGGTGGGGCTACTCCACGACGGGCCTGAACTTGTACCCGTACTGGATGATGCCCGATGCGCCGTCCTCCTTCACCTTACGGAATACGGCCTCGACCTTGAGCCTCGCCTTCACCTCTGCGGGGTCCACGTCCACCACCTGGCTGAGGAGACGCATCCCGTCTTCCAGCTCGATGAGGGCCACCACGTAGGGCACGTACTTCTCGTAGCCCACCGGCGGGCTCCTGATGACCGTCCAAGTGACCACCTCCCCCGTCTCGGAGAGCTTATAGTCCTCAAACTCGGTGCCGCCGCAGGTGCAGACGGGCTGGGCAGGGAAGTACCTGGCACCGCACGCCTTGCACTTGTCGCCTAGGAGCCGGTACCTGGGCACCTGGTTCCGCCAGTAACGCGGGACGCTCATGGGCTCAGCCTCCTCAGGATGTTGACGACGGAAACTGAGGCCACCCCCCCCATGCACTGGGCTAACCCGACCCTGGCGCCGGGTACCTGGTGGTCGCCGGCGGCGCCCCTAAGCTGCAGGGCCACCTCGGCCACCTGGTAGAGGCCCGTGGCGCCCAGGGGGTGGCCCCTGGCCTTGAGGCCCCCGAAGGTGTTCACTGGAATCTTTCCGTCCTTGTCGGTGGCGTTGCTGGCCACCAGCTTGGCTGCCTCGCCCTGCTCGGCGAAGCCCAGGCTCTCCAGGCTGAGGACACCGTCGATGGTGTAGTCGTCGTGGACCTCAGCCAGGTCTATGTCCCCAGGCTTGACACCAGCCATCCCATAGGCCTTCTCAGCGGCCCTCCTCACGGCCTCGAAGACCAGGGGGTTCTTCCTAGCCGCCAAGCTACAGCAGTCCGTGGCCACAGCCGAGCCAGCCACCTCGACCCCTGAGTCGCCTGCGGGGACCAGCACCAGTGCCGCCGCGCCGTCGCCCACGCCGCTGCACTCCATCATGTGGATAGGATCGGCCTCCATGGGGCTGTCCATGGCGCGCTCGATGCTCATCCTGAAGGGGTACTGGGCGTGCCTGCAGCCCACGGCGTGGTCGTGGCCCTTCACGGCCATCATCCCCACCTCGGCGGGCTCCGCGTACAGGTCCAAGTAGAGCCTGTGAAGCATGGCGCTCAGCCCCGCCTTGGTGACCCCCGTATAGGCCGTGTACTCCTGCTCCTCTGACATGGCCAGGGCCGTGTTCACGTACTCGGGGAGGACGTCACTCATCTTCTCCACGCCCCCCACCAGGACGCAGTCGCTGTACCCTGACGCCACGGCCTTCACGGCCTCGTGGAAGGCCACCCCGCCGCTGGCCGTCCCCGCCTCAACCCTTATGGATGACAGGCCGGGCCTGCCCAGGGCGCCTGCTGTCAGGGCACCCATGTTGACCTGGTCCTGCATGAGGGCCCCGCTCATGTTGGCCACGTAGATGCTGTCCACCTTATCTGTGCCGGCGTCCTTCATGGCCTTCAACGCCGCCTCTGCGAACAGATCCTGGGCGCTCCTGTCCCAGTACTCCTTCACCGGGATGAGGCCCAGCCCCGCTACTGCCACCCGCCTCATTGTATTATCTGCCCCCTGTGCCGCAGGTACGTGGCGTAGTCCACGTTCCTCTTCCGCTCTATGAAGCTGCTCATCTTGGGTCCGCCCCGCTTCTCCCTCAGGGCGTCCTGGGTGGTGAATATGAAGGCGTCGCTGCCGCTCCCCGACCCGTAACTCACCATGAATATCCTCTCGTCAGGCTCCGCCACGTCCAGGGTGGCC
>DATKWY010000336.1:0-4226 GCA_035529295.1 Candidatus Desulfaltia sp.
CACGCGCAAATGGTACAGTCAACCACCATTAGACAGAGCTCCAAACAATAAATAATAAAAAAACACGACTATTATAGACATAACTATTATATTCTGAGGCGTTTCAATTATCGAATCCTTCAGACGAGAGGGCGGACAGAATGACGATCATCGAGGTGCGGGACCTAACCTACACGTACCCCCACGCCTCCAGACCCGCCCTCAAGGACGTAAACCTGGATATCAACGCCGGGGAGTTCCTACTACTGACGGGGCCAAGCGGCTGCGGCAAGACAACCTTCTGCAGAGCACTGAACGGCCTGATACCCAAGTTCTACAGCGGCGAGATGCTGGGCACTGTCAAGGTCGAGGGCCTGGACACAAGGGAGCACCCCACCATGAGGCTGGCCCAGCACGTGGGCCTCATCTTCCAGAACCCGGACAACCAGATATTCGCCCTCACAGTGGAGAAGGACATAGCCTTCGGCCTCGAGAACCTGGGCGTACCCAAAGACCAGATGCTGCAGCAGATATACTGGGCCTCCGAGAACACAGGCATAGGGGACCTCATGCAGAGGGCCACCCACGAGCTGTCGGGGGGCCAGAAGCAGCGCCTGACCATAGCGTCCATCCTCGCCATGCGCCCGAAGATCATAGTCATGGACGAGCCCACGGCGTTCCTGGACCCCGTGGGTGCTGAGCGGATATTCGAGGTTCTGGACAAGCTGAACAAAGAACACGGGATGACCATCATCCTCATCGAGCACAGGATGGATCTGGCTGTGAAACACGTGGACAGGATCATCGTGTTCAACAACGGGATGGTGTTCCACGACGGTAAGCCACAGGAAGTGCTTAGCGAAGAGTCCACAAGGCTCATCGGCGTCGGCACCCCGAGGGTCCTGGAGCTGGCCCGCAGGCTGGAATCCAGAGGCTTCAAGATGAACAGCCTGCCTGTCTCAGCCGAGGCACTGTACGAGTCCCTGAGACCTTATCTCCCTGAGCCTCGAGCCGGGCCAGCAGTTGACGTTAGAGGCCTGGAAGAATATGTGGGGGAGTATCACCACCAGCCCATCATACAGGTGAAGGGTGTCAACTTCACCTACCCTGGAAACGTCAAGGCCCTGAACGAGGTTAATCTCACCATAAATCAAGGTGACTTCGTCGCCATCATGGGTGAGAACGGCGCCGGTAAGACCACCCTAGTCAAGCACTTCAACGGGCTGCTGAGGCCTCAGTCCGGCTCCGTGCTCGTGGAGAACGTGGATATCGCTGGCACCAGCGTAGCCAAGCTGTCCAGAAAAGTAGGCCTCGTATTCCAGAACCCCGACGACCAGCTCTTCGAGGAGAACGTGGAGAAGGAGATCAGCTTCGCCCTCAAAAATTTCGGGTTCAAGGACAGCGTCGTGGAGAAACGCGTCAACTGGGCCCTGAACCTCCTGGATCTAGCTGAGTACAAGGATAAAAGCCCCTTCATCTTGAGCGGAGGCGAGCGCAAGAGAGTAGCGCTGGCATCGGTACTGGCCTGGGACCCCGACATACTGGTGCTGGACGAGCCCACAGTGGGCCAGGACTACGGCCAGAAGGAGAAGCTGCGCCACTTCCTAGTCCAGCTAAGAACCCAGGGGAAGACGGTGATCATAGTCACCCACGACGTGGAGTTCGTCGCAGAGAGCCAGCCCAGGATCGTGCTGATGGCCCAGGGCCGAGTCATCGGGGAGGGCACGGCCAAGGAGATAATGACCTGCCCCGAGAAGCTCAGCCAGTGCAGCGTGGCCCAGCCAGAGATCACGAGGCTGTTCAGCAGGCTCTCCAGCCACGGTCTCCCTGCGGACGTGCTGGATGTGGACGAGGCCTACGACATCCTGACAAGATACCTGAAGGAGGCCGACCCATGAGCCTCCTGGAGAGCCTCAGGTTCACCAGAGGCGACACGCCCATCCACAACATGGACCCCAGAGTCAAGTTCATGCTGACCATGACCTTCTTCGCGGCCTCAGTGATGTTCCTCGACCTGATCCCCCTGGCGGTCATCTTCCTCGTGCAGGCGCCCATCGTGGCCTACGCCAAGGTGGCGGGCGAGTGGCTGAAGTCCCTGAAGGGGGCGTCCATGATAGCTACTATAATCTTCGTCACCAACATGGCCAGCTTCTACTACTTCCGGGGCGGAGTCCTGACATACGGGATACTGGAGTACAGCCTCGCCCTCACCCTAAGGTTCATCGTACTTGTGACGAGCTTCAGCATCTTCTTCCTCACAACGAGCCCAGACAAGCTGAGCCTAGCCCTAGAGAAGGCCCGGATACCCTATGAGTTCAACTTCGCCTTCATAACGGCCATCAGGTTCGTGCCCGTGCTGGCGGATGAGGCCCAGACCATCATGGACGCCCAGAGGAGCAGGGGGCTTGAGCTGGACAGGGGCAACTTCCTGACACGCGTAAGGAACTACATACCTATTCTTCTTCCGCTGATCATCAACTCCATCAGGCGGAGCCTGGAGCTCGCCGAGGCCATGGAGTCCAGAGCCTTTGGCGCCACCGAGAACAGGACAAACCTATACGAGTTGAAGATGACGTGGTTCGACTACGTGATGCTCTTCATCATTATACTTGGTATAGGGCTGCTCGTTTACCTGAAACTGTTTTACCCTGGCTTCCCCAAGCTCCTGGGTGAAGGCGTAATACTGTAATTGTTGGTGCCCGCAGAAAATAATGGTTTTTGAGGATACTTTATAAGCTAGTAATTACTCTTTTCCGAGATTAATGATGGTAAAAACCCCAGCCATCACAGTTGGTCAAAAACATTTACAGCTTTTTGATCAACTTGCACAGACGGGTGCCAATATTTACTGTTCAGGTGAAGTAGTTGGAGCCTAGAAAAATACAGAAGGTAGGGTACTCGACGCTCTCCGTCTCCATACCCATGAACTGGGCGAAGAAAATGGGTATCGCCAAAGGAGACATCGTATTCATCTCGGAGGAGAACGACGGGGCCCTCAGAATAACCCCCGAGCCCACCAAGACGGAGGACAGCAGCATCTATGTGGTCAACGTTGACAAATGCGACAACACCAAGGTCTTGGCACGAGTCATAGTTGGGAACTACGTCCTCGGCCGAAACCTCATAAGGGTGGAGTCGTCCCGGCGGCTCATGAGGGAGCAGATCGAGAGCATAAGAGAGGTAACTCAGAGGCTGCTCGGCATCGGGATAATAGAGGAGAGCGACAGGCACCTCCTCCTCCAGTGCAGCATAGACCCTAAGAACTTCCCGCTGGAGACGGTGGTTAGACGCCTTCACGTCATCACCAGCATCATGTTCAAGGAGAGCATAGACGCCCTCATAGACAGGGACATGGAGCTAGCCAAGGATGCCATAGCCCGTGAATACGAGGCTGACACCATCTTCTGGCTCCTGGCGAGGCTCTTGGCCAGCGCCCAGCAGTCAAGACTCGTCTCCGAGGCCATAGGGATCACAGACCCCATGGAGGTGGTGGAGCACAACCTCATAGCGTGGTACCTGGAGATGATAGCGGACAGGCTGAACAACGTCGCATCAAACATCCTGGAGCTGGAGAACTACAGGGACGAGTCGGACGAGGCTCTCATCGAGAGGCTCAGCCAGATAGGCCTTATATGCTTCACCATGTTCGACCAGGCCATGAGAAGCCTCTTCGAGAACGACCTCAAACTGGCAAGCGACGCCGTGGACCTCTACGAGGCCGTAGAAATGGAGGAGGACAGCCTACTGAAGGAGTTCCAGAAGAACCACGACCCCGAGGTCTCCGTCCACGTGAACGAGATCGCGTGGGAGTTGAGGATCATCAGCGAGTACAGTACGGCGATAGCCACCATCTCCATCGATAACGTGCTCAAGTCCGACAACGACATATGCTCCGTGATCGAGCGAGAGACCAGTAATACTAAATGATTCTCCGATACCCTCTTCAGCGTCAAAATCTATCCTTTTTTTACTGATAAAATATTTCAACATCCTTATACGAACCAGCATCTTAGCAATCAATGAATTTCAGATTGAACACGTGAAGCCGTTCAGGAGTCGAAGCCGTTGAAACAGGACCCTTCGAAGATATATGAGATAGTAGACAGAAACCGTGAAAGGTACATTGACAGCCTCAGGGAGCTTGTGCAGCTCTACCCCGAGGGTGAAGAAAACCTCCAGAGACACATATCAGAGATCATGGAGTCACTGGGCTGCGAGGTGGACCTCCTGGCACTGGAGCCCACTAC
>DATKWY010000337.1:0-3808 GCA_035529295.1 Candidatus Desulfaltia sp.
GGGGTACACCCAAGCATCACGCCCAGTACATGCACACCCTGAGGGACGGCCTGGACGCCGCGGTCCAGATAAGCAGCGCCAGGGCTGAGGACGGCAGCCTCAGCGGGGCGCCCCTCTCGGAGTCCATAACCTGGGGGAAGCTCAAGGAGGGCGTCTTGGAGGAGAAGACCTCCACCATCTTCGGGGAGGTCACCACCATATTCCCCCTGATAGTGGCGGCCGCCCTGGAGAAGATCAGCGGCTAGACGAGCAGATAGGCTCCGGCTTCATGTAGCCTCTTTGAAATGCTCCGGGCCTACCTTGCCCTTTACATACTTCTTGAACTCGCCGCCGCACAGCTCAGCCACAAAGTCCCCGTCCCACCACTCGAAGGTGGTTATGTCCTCCTCTACCACCATAACGTGGGGGACGCCGGCCTCCACCGTCGCCACTTCCCCGACTCTGAGGGGCACCTCACGGTATCCTTCGCCCTCGTAGAGCACGTACTTGGCCTTGCCTGACACCAGCAGCGTGTACTGGCGGTTCGGGTGGGTGTGGTTGCCCCGGTAGGAGCCTCTCCTGGTCTCCAGCAGCGAGTAGAATCTTCCCTCTCGGTTGAAGGCGTAGCCTTTACCTATTCCTTCAAAGGTTCCCCAGTCGTCTAGTTTCAGTGTGAGTTCTCTTTCACTCCTTTATATGGGATAACCTCAATCCCATATTCCACCATTTATCTTTTTTTGCGAAAAATATTCCCATAAGGCATAGTAACCCCTCTAAACCGGGCAGCCTATGCCATGGCTAATATAACTTGGCCGAAAAAATGACGAAAAGAATATATTCACACGCCATATCACCATAGGCATGCTACCCGCCATCGACATAATACCTGGCAGACGCCGAAAACTGGGGCTCACCCAGAACCAGCTGGCGGAACTGGCCGGAGTAAGCCAGAGCTACATAGCCAAGCTGGAGGCTGGGAAGATAGAGCCCAGCTACCTGAAGGTAAAGTCCATCTTCGAGGCCTTGGACAATATTGAGAGGAGGAAGGAGGTGTCCGCGGCCGAGATAATGACCGCGGACGTCATCAGCGTCCGCGCCGACGCAGCCATCCACGAGGCCGTCGATATTATGCGGAGGCACGGGTTCAGCCAGCTCCCAGTGATGGACGGAGACAAGCCGGTGGGCGGCGTATCGGAGAGGACACTCCTGGACCAGATCCTGTACCCTGACGACGACACCCCGCCTGGGCAGAAGAAGGTGAGGGACATCATGGAGGACAGCTTCCCCCAGGTCTCCGAGGACGCCCCCCTCAGCCTGCTGTCGAGCCTACTGAAGTACTACCCGGCTGTCCTGGTGCAGAAGAGGGGAAAGGCGGTGGGCATCGTGACCAAGGCGGACCTCCTGGGAGTGATAAGCTAAACAACTTTTAAGAGCCACACAGGTGACCACTCTACCTATGAGGCTCACGAGGAAAAACTTCCTGACAGCCGTGGTGCTGTTACTTTTCTCGGGTTCAATTATTATCGGAGTAGCGAACCTATTGTTGAAGGAACCCGAGATGAGGGAGACAGCGGTACTGGAGACAAGCCTGGGAGTCATAGAGATCGAGCTCGACAGGGCGAAGGCCCCCAAGACGGTGGAGAACTTCGTAGCCTATGTGGAGCAGGGCTTCTACAATGGCCTGGTCTTCCACAGGGTGATACCCGGCTTCATGGTACAGGGGGGAGGCTTCGAGCCTGACGGTACTCTGCGAAGCCCCACCAGAGACCCCGTGAGCAGCGAGGCTAGGAACGGCCTGAAGAACGTGAGAGGCGCTGTGGCCATGGCGAGGTCCGCTAACCCGGACTCGGCCACCTGCCAGTTCTACATCAACACGGTGGACAACCCTAACCTAGACTACCCTAATCCCGACGGGTACGGGTACGCGGCATTCGGCAAGGTGGTGAAGGGCATGGACGTGGTGGACGACATAGAGGCTTCGTCAACCGAGACGCGTATGGCTCACTACCCGGCTGGAGACTACCCTGCGGATAATTGGCCGGTAGAGGATATTACCATATTGAAGGCTTACATGAAGGAGAGCTAGAGCAAAGCCCCTCTCAGGAGGAATTTAAACACCGATCCGTTTTTTCTGTGACGGCGATGTTGTACCTGGCTGTGAAATCTAGAGGATGTTGGTTCTCTTTGTTTTGGCGCCTGGTCGCAGGCATCAGGGCTGGTGTCCTCTCTAATGATAGAAAAATACGCCATTAGGTGATACCCCCTACCTCTTTTGCACATACGCCCCGGGTCCAGGCCTCGCGGGATGAATTAACTCGTTTTATGATTGAAAAAACCGTCATAAGATGATACCCCCCCACCTTTTTTGCACATTGGCAGTCCTCTGAGCCGTGCTTGGTGTGCTGAACGGACCGTGTTTCGGTGTGGAATGGACGGCGTTTCTGCATAGAATCGTGTCGCGTAGGACCGGTTCCGTGGCTCCTTTTAGCCTTGGGCGACCGTTTCCGGTTCCTCCGCTCTACCCCCTCCCCCCTCTAGTGGCGGCTGGAGGCCCTCTCCGCCTGCTGGCTTATCCCGTGCCAGCCGGGATAAGGCGGAAAAAAAATTCCATCTTTTACTTCATGTTTTTCATTGTTGAGGTTTCTACGATCCCTTGGCTCTGGAGTCCTAAAAAACTTGATTTTAATCAATAACAGAAAAAATGGTTTAGAGGCTGTGCACAACCTCTCCGTCTATGATGACCTTCTCCACCTTGGTGGCGTACTCCAGTGGGTCGCCGCTCAACAGCCTCAGGTCAGCGTCCTTCCCCACCTCCAGGCTGCCCACCCTGTCAGCGACGCCCGTGATCTCGGCCGGCACGATGGTGATGGCCTTCAGGGCGTATTCGTAGGGTAAGCCCTCCTTGACGCTGAGAGCCGCGCAGATGGGCAGGAACCTGATGGTGCTGCCCACGGCGTCCGTCTGGATGGCGAACTTGACCCCCGCGTCGTACATCACCTTGGGGGTGTCGTAGCCCAGCTCCCTCATCTCCCACTTGCCGCGGGCCGTGAGGCTGGGGCCCCACCCCGCGGGAATCCCCTTCTCGGCTATCCACTTGGCGATCCTGTGGCCCTCTGTGGCGTGCTCCCAGCTCATGTCCAAGCCGAACTCCTCGCAGATGCGGACCGCAGTGGCCACGTCGTCGGCCCTGTGGGCGTGGGCCCTCAGCGGGATCTCCCGTTTGAGCACCGGGACCAGGGCCTCCAGCCTGATGTCGTACTCGGGCTGCTTTTCGGGCTCGTCCACGAACTTCTCCTTCTTCTCCACATAGTTCTTGGTCTTCTGGAGCCACTCCCTGAGGACTCCGGCGACCCCCATCCTGGTGCTGGGCATCTTCTTCTGCTCAACGCCGTACACCCGCCGGGGGTTCTCTCCGAAGGCGATCTTCATTCCGCTGGGGTCCTTGATGACCATCTCGTCCACAGTGGTCTTGGGGGCCGTCTTGAGGACCAGGCCTGTCCCGCCGATGACGTTGGCGCTGCCGGGCAGCACCTGGGCCGTGGTTATGCCCTCGAAGAGGGCCGCCTCCAGTCCGCCCTCGTCGGCGTTAGCCTTGATGCCGTCCAGGGCGCGGATGTGGGGGGTGGCGGGCTCCGTCATCTCGTTGCCGTCGCTCCCAGCCCAGCCTATCTTCTCCTCCCAGATGCCGATGTGGCAGTGGGCCTCCACCAGGCCGGGCATCACGTACTTGGCCTTCAGGGTCTTGACCCCGTCGGGCACCTTTACATCCGGCCCCAGGGCCTTGATCTTGCCTTTCTCGATGAGCACAACGCCGTCCTCTATGACGCCG
>DATKWY010000338.1:0-6508 GCA_035529295.1 Candidatus Desulfaltia sp.
GGGCTTGATGCTATTCACCAACAGGGCTACCCTGCTGCTCCTGCTCGGCTCCATCGTTGTAGTCGTGTACACCTGGAAGAGCTTCAAGCCCCGGGACATGAACCTGGAGGAGTTTCCCATCAGGCCGACCTCCATCGACGATTTACCCACTGTACCACTGCCAGACGCGCCCACTTGGGGGATAAGTAGTAATGACTTTACCCCGATGGCTGTGGACCCTCTGTGGGGTGGCGAACGCTACAAGGTTGTCGGCCTCAGAGGGATAGGCATCGACTGGTACCGTGACAGGATTGAGCACTTCAAGCGTCTGAGGAAGGAGAAGGCGCAGAGAGATGAATCTACGTAGAATGTGCCAAAGGTATTTAGGCTGGTGCCCCGGATTCGAGAGCGCGTCCAGACTCGTACCTGAGAGAGACATTAACGATAAGGCTGTAGCGGTCAGCTTACTGACGGTGCTGGTGACCATCATCTTCTCAGGGGCATTCAGCGGCGTTTTCAGGTTCATCGTCATCCTCTTCACGGCCCTCATTGCTGTGCCCGTCTGCTGGAACGTACTGAGAGAGGGTAAGGCAGGTGGCCAGGAGCACACCTACGTGGACCCCACTGTTAGGCCCACGCCCACTGAAAAGTTTGGCGAGTTCAAGATCGATGGCCCCGGGGCGGAGATCGGGATCTACGGGCCCACCCGCTCAAGCGACCGCTTCTACACTGGACTGATGATAAACAGGGAGTGGCTGCACCCGGACATCCTCTGGTACAGGAAGCTCCTGGACAGGATGAAGGCATCAAAGAGAAAGAAGGACAGAGAGGTCACCCACAAAACAGACAGCGGATACTAGGCGTGTGTGGCGTGTCTCGGAGAAGCTACAAGAATATCTTTGTTGGAGCATCGGCGTTCCTCCTACTCGTCACGATGTACCTCGCCGCCACCAGCGAGCCCCCGACCACCGAGTACACGGAGCTGGACATAATCATAGAAACCCCCAAACAAGGTCTACGTTGTCAGCGAGGCCATCCATGTTGTTGTGTGGAGCCGTAGCATTAGGCTGGATCTACGCAAATCAGGCCCCGTGATATGTCGAGTATTTTCCCTGTTTTCGCATCCACCTTTACGCTAGCTGTTTCACCCTCAAGGCTCCGAGCCTTGAAGTTCATCATTATCTCGAAGCTGTACGTAGGCGTACTGATGTTTATGCTGGGGTACGTGTCGAGTATAACCACTACTTCTCTAATGTTTAATGCAAACACGTTCATCAATGCAACCCTTGCGGCTTCACGAGGCGAGATCAAATCACCTGTCGGCTCGACATTGTATTTCACTAAGATTCTGTCGTGAAGCTGGTAGCTTACCAAGTAAGCATATGCCGACCTGAACGAGAGAACGATAACGACAACAATGAGTAAAATGTAGACTCTCTCAGAGATTTTCATCCAACACATCAACCGAAAATTTCTACTTAACACTATTTTTTAGAACACCCGTTCAAACACTTTTTAGATCAGCGGCAGGCACCCATTCAATAGTCATAACACCATTGTCGGCTAAACCGACGAACAGGGTTTCAGGTCGTAAAACGAGCGCCCATGCGCCGGCGAGGACGATAAGACCCCGCATGGCATGAGAAGGTGAGCGGGTCAGCCGTGGAAACCACTATTACTACAGCAGTAACACCCACCGGGCGAGCCACGTGAAACGTAGATGGCATCATTTTGTGGCCCTTCTACAGACCACCAAAAAGAGTAGCGGCGGACACCGCCGACCACCGCCACCGCCAAAGGACCCGAAAAAAGCCTCTGAACCAAAAAACAAGCCTGAAAACAGGGAATCGTACCGGCGGCGAAGGGACCCCCCCCTCCCCCCCACGCACACACACAGAGAGAAAGACACCAACCCCACGAAACACATAAAAACGAAGAGGGCCTCAAACCACGGGCCGACAAAAAGCCCAAACCTAAAACACTAGGCCTTCAGATACTTGTCGAACCAGTCAAGCATCACCCGGAGCCGCCTCTTCCTGATGCCGAGCCTGGCCGTCGTCCTGAAGCTGTGCTCACCCTCCATGAACAGCGCCAGCTTCGTCTCCTTACCCAGGTACTTGAGGGCCGTGTAGAACTCAATGCTCTGATCCACCCAGCACCGGTAATCGTTCCAGCTGTGGACGAAGAGCACCGGCGTCTCCACGTCCCCCGCATAGGTTATGGGGCTCTTCTCAACGTAGACGTCCAGGTTGCTCCAGGGGCTGCCGCCGATCTGCTCCGGGCTGAAGTGGAAACCTATGTCGCTGGTTCCGAAGAAGGCGGTCCAGCTGCTTATGCTGTTCTGGCTTACGGCGGCCTTAAACATGTCCGTGTGGGTTATCACCCAGTTGGTCATGAAGCCGCCATAGCTGAGGCCCGTGACCCCCAGACGGTTCTTATCGATCCAGGTGAACTCCTCGAGGGCCGCCTCCACCCCCTTCTTCAGGTCCTCGTAGTCCCATATGCCCCACTCTCCCCGGATGTCGGCGAACTTCTGGCTGTACCCGTCGCTGCCCCTGATGTTGATGTATATGACCCCGTAGCCGTTGGCGGCGTAGAGCTGGTGCTCAAACATCATGCTGTCACCGAACTTGCTCCTGGGGCCCCCGTGGATGTCCAGGATGGCCGGGTACTTCTTTTTCTTCTCCCACCCCACCGGCTTCAGGACCCAGCCCTCCACCACTGTGTCGTCCTTCTGGGTGAACTCGAAGCGGTTAGCCTCGCTGAGCTCCAGGTTGGCCAGGAGGTGGTCGTTGAACCTAGTGAGGCACGCCTCGGCGTCCCCCTTCACCCAAACCTCCGTGGGCTTGGCGGTGGAAACCCTGGTGTACGCCACCACGTCCTTGCTCACGGTGAACTCCTCGACGCTGAAGTCCCCCGCGACCACGGCGTCTAAGTGTCCGCGCTCCACGTGAACCCTGTAGATGCCGAACCTGCTGCTGTCCGAGACCGGGAAATATATCTCTGGGCCCACCCACACGGGCTCGGGGATGGCCGAGTGAGGGCTCCTCAGGTCATAATAGTGGCGCTTGCTGCAGCCCCTGTCCAGGCTCTCCGTGAGGTGGGCGACCTCACCGCTCTTCATGTCATATACGTGGACTCCCCAGTGGGTGGGGTAGCCGTGGCTTCCGCTGTGACCCAGGATGGCTATCTGGTCGTCCTGGGGCGACCAGCAGAGGGCCGAGATATGGTACCCGCACATGAGCCTCTCGTGTTTGCCCGTGGCTATGTCGTAGACGCAGAGCTCAGACTCCCCCGGCCTCAGCAGAGTAGCCGACTTTGCGTAGGCTATCTTGCTCCCCAGGTTTCCGGGTGCATAGCACTGGACGTTCATGTCGCCGGTGGTGAGCTGGGTTACGATGCCTGAGTTGACGTCTACCACGTGGAGCTGCTTGGTCTTGTAATAGGTCCAGCCCTCCCCGTTGTACCATATGGGGATAGTGTCCACTATCCTGACTTCGGGGTCCTCCTCCCCGACGCCTGAGATGAAGTATATCTTGGTGCCGTACTTGTTCCACCTGGGCTGGGCGGCTCCGCTTACCACCTTGGCGACTAGCCTGGGCTCTCCGCCCCACACCTGCACTAGGTAGAGGCCCGTGCCTTTTTCGGCTTTCTCCATGCCTCTGCGGCTGGTGAATAGTATCTGCTGGCCGTTGGGGCTCCACTGGGGGTTGGCGGGGTTGCCCTCCCCGTAGAACCTGATGGGGTAACCGTTTCCGCTGTCCACCACCCATATGGTGGTCAGGTACTCGTCGCCCTGGGGCTTGCAGACGACGAAGGCCAGCTTGGAGGAGTCGGGGCTGAGCTGGGGGCTGCTCACCATGTTGAAGTTGCCTAGGTCGTCGATCTCAAGTCTACGCGCCATAGTAACGCCTACCAATAGGGGAAGTAAAACGACTATAGATATTAATAATAGGGACTCTTGTTCTATGTTATCACCTTAAAAGTCATATTCTGTTAGGCTCACCTTATACCCATGAGCATAAGAGAAGTGGAGCCTTTCCCCCTCTGCGACGACAAGATATACTTCAACAACGCGGTCATCGGGGCCGTCCCCGAGTCCACCATAAAGGTGGTGAAGCAGTACTGGGGCAACCTGGCCGACACCCTCAGCGGCAAGATCCCCTGGAACGAGGGGCTGAACAGGTACGCCGAGAAGAAAAAGAATAGCAAGCGGCTCTTCGCCAAGGTTCTGGGAGCCAAGGAGTCCGAGATAGCCTTCCTACCCAACGCGTCCACCGGGATAAACACGGCCTTCGGCATGATCCCCTTCAAACGGGGCCAGAACATCGTGGTCACCGACATGAGCTTCCCCATGTGCGCCACGGTGGTCCACAAGCAGGCGGAGAAGGGCGTTGAGCCCAGGTTCATCAAGCACACTAAAGGTGTCATAGAGACCGGGGCGTGGGTCAAAGCCATAGATGACAACACCGGGGCTGTGATGGTGGACCAGGCAGGCTGGTTCAACGGGCTCCTCCACGACGTGAAGGCCATAGCGGAGGCCGCCCACGACCACGGAGCCTACCTGGTGGTGGACGGCACCCAGTCCGCAGGCGCCATAAAGTGGGGCATCCACGACGCTGGAGCAGACTTCCTAGCCACCAGCTGCTACAAGTGGCTGTACGGAGGGCCCTACAACAACAGCGTCGGCTTCTTCTACATGAGAGAGGAGCTCGTAGACGAGCTCCAGGCCGAGTACGTGGGTGGGCAGACGCTGCCACCTGAGCAGGACCGGAGGAACACCACGGACGGCTTCGACCTGTACGAGTTCAAGCCCCGGAAGGAGATCAGCCGGCTGGAGATATACAGCCAGTCGGAGGGCCCCTACGTGGCCGTGGAGAACAGTATGAGGGTTCTCCTGGGCTTCGGGCTGGACAGAGTCGAGAGGCAGATCAAGCGGGTGGACACGGTCATAGTTGACGGCCTCCTGGAGATGGGGGTTGAACTGGCCACACCAGTGGAGGAGGGCCGACGAATATACCTCAACGCTAAGTTACCGAACTATAAGGAGGTCTCCGAGGCCCTGGCCAGGGAGAATGTTCACGTGAGCCCCAGGGTGGGTGGTCTCAGGATCAGCCCCGGGGCATACAACACCGTGGACGAGGCCGAGAGGTTCCTAGAGCACCTGGCGAGACTCGTCTAGCCCTCCACCTTATATTTTCTCCAGCCCAAATTAACCCAGTGGTTTCATGAAGGTACTCGTCGTCGGCAACGGCGCTAGGGAACACGCCATTGCACGGAAGCTGGCCCAGGAGGACGTTGAGCTATGGGCGGCCATGTCCAAGCTCAACCCCGGGATAGCGGCCCTCAGCAGCAGGGTGGAGATCATGAACATCAACGACCCCGGGGAGTACACGAGGTTCAGGGGCGTGGACCTGGCCTATGTTGGGCCCGAGGACCCCCTGTCCCACGGCGTCTCCGATGCCCTCTGGGGCTTGGGCGTCCCCGTCGTGGGCCCCAGGAAGGAGCTGGCCAAGCTGGAGTGGAGCAAGGCCTACACCAGGGTCGTGCTGGACGAGTACGGGATACCGGGTAACCCTACATTCAAGGTATGTAGGAGCGAGAAGGACGTGGACACGTTCCTCAAGGAGCAACCCGAGGTGGCCGTGAAGCCGGACGTGCTGACGGGTGGCAAAGGAGTCAAGGTGTCTGGTGACCACCTGGCCACAGTGAAGGAGGCTAGGGCTTATGCTCTGGAGCGCGTCAAGGCTGACGGGCTGGTGGTGCTGGAGGAGAAGCTCAGAGGAAGAGAGTTCACATTGCAGGCCTTCACGGACGGCAGGAGGGTCGAAGTGATGCCCCTCGTCAGGGACTTCAAGAGGGCCTACGACGGCGACAAGGGAACCAACACGGGCAGCATGGGGAGCTTCAGCTGCCCCGATCACGGGATGCCTGACCTGCCCGGGGAGACCGTGGAGCGGGGCGCAGAGATCATGAGGAAGACAGTGGAGGCGTTGGCCGAGCACGTGGGGCCATACCAGGGGGTCCTATACGGGGGCTTCATGTACACGGGCAGCGAGGTCTACCTCATAGAGTACAACAGCAGGTTCGGGGACCCTGAGGCTATCAACGTGCTCAGCCTCCTCGAGACGCCCCTCACGGAGATGGGGTACGGCATCACCGGGGGCAACATGCCCAAGCCCAGGTTCACTGAGGAGGCCACCGTCTGCGTGTACCTGGTCCCAGAGGGGTACCCCGACAACCCACTTAGAGACCAGCCCATAGAAGTGGGAGACGTGTCCGGCTCCGAGGTCTACTACGCCTCCGTTTACGACGACAAGGGCGTCATCAAGACCACCGGCAGCAGGGCCGTGGCGCTCCTGGGGAGAGGCGACACGGTCCAGGAGGCTAGGAGAAAGGTGTACGTAGACGTGGCCCAAGTCAAAGGCAGGCTCCACTACAGGACAGACATCGCCCACGGGCGCTACCTTCAAGCTTTTAATGGATGAGAGTCTCCAATATTATCAGGGGGAGAACCACTGGTAGCCCA
>DATKWY010000339.1:0-9281 GCA_035529295.1 Candidatus Desulfaltia sp.
GCCCGCCGGTGAACTGGGCGGCTTCCCCCGTCTCGGCGTCGGCCATCCAGATGTGCTTCACGTAGTCGTTGCCATCATAGTCGATGGTCGTGTGGACGAAGGCCACCTTGCCCCCGTCGGGGCTCACCTGGGGGTCCGACACGAAGACGAATCCCCGCAGGTCCTCTATCTCTACGCCTCTCTTGGGCATAACGATCAATGTACATGGGCTGGACGCCGAGTTAAAACTTGGGGACCAGCCTGACCTGAATAATCATATACTTGTTGGATACCGTTATGAGGATACAGTTACATGACTCCGCGGGCTGCATGGTTCGCACTGCTTATACTCACAGCCATGCTGTGGACGACAGCCCACGTCCAAGCCTCGCAGTTCACCCTCAGCGGCTACGTTAAGGACGAACAGGGCGGACCCCTTGTTGGCGCCCGTATATTGGTGCGTGACGGAATCAGGACACATGAGGCAGCCACGGACACAGATGGTTATTACCAGCTGGCCTTCGAGCCCACACGGGACAAGGCTAGCATCTACGCGGTCCACGGAGACCCCGAGACGGGGGTCTACAGTCACCTGCCCCAGCTGAAAGAGACTAGCACCGATGGAGAAAGGAGAGTCAACTTCACCCTGCCCCCAGCGGCCACCGTGGTGATGGTCGGGCAGATCAAGCCCGTGGAGACCACCCGCACCATAAGGCTCTACACCGTGAAGGCCCTGGACCCTGCCACCGGGGCCCAGCTCAAGGCAGGCAACCTGACCCTCATCTACGGCTCAGCCAGCCAAGCAGTCAACAGCGACCTCGGCATCAGCCCGGACACCCTCATACTACCCCTGGGCACGCCCCTGGTGCTGGAGTTCAGGTCCCAGACCGATATCCCACCCAGGGCCACAAGGTTCTGGGGGTTCGGAGCCCCCTACGGGCAGCAGCCTGAGAAAACCGTGAGCTTCACCATAAGAGAGGCGGAGCCCTTCACGCTGTCTGAGGGCCAGGCCCTGGAGCTGGACTACAGGAAGTACAGCCTGGCCAAGGACCTCCAGGGGGTGCGTGTGAGCCTCAACCAGACGGGTAGCCGTCTATCCGAGCTGGAGGCTGGGGGTTTCTACGTGACGGCTGAGCGTTTCGACCTGAAGGAGGCCTCGGACCAGCTGAGCAGAGCCGAGGCGAGGCACGCCGCAGACGAGTATGAGGCCTGCTACGTGGACCTCAGCAGCGCCTACATAGGGCTGGCCGTGCTCAACGAGCGTCTGGGCTCCCTGGTCACCGAGGCCTCCATCTCGGTGAAGGCCCTGATAGTGTTCGTGGCGCTGACGGCGGTGGTCCTCGGGGGCTTCGTCACCGAGCGCAGGGGCGTGTCGCTGGTTATCTCGGCGGCTTCCTTCGCCTTGATGGCGGCCTACCTCTACAGGGTGTACCCTGGCAGCGCACTGATATCGTTGGAGGAGTTCACCGCGGTATCCCTCGTGTCCATATCCGTGTTCGCATCCCCCCTCCTAGTCGCAAGGTTCGTGGGCGGAGGCTCAGGGTGGGTCTCGCAGAGGATAGGAGAGTGGGTGTCCATGTTCAGCTTCGCTAAGAGGAACCTGCGGAGAAGGAAGCTCAGGTTCGCCTTCACCTTCCTCCCCATAATGCTTCTGACCATGAGCTTCGTGGCCCTCACCTCCCTGTCCTCAGGCTACGGATTGGTCTCCCAGTGGGTCCCCAACGCGGCCCCCGACGCGAGCGGCATCCTTGTACGGATGAACGAGCTCATACCCAAGACGGAGTTCGAGAAGGGCCAGTTCTACACTGTGATCCAGCCAGCCGTGGACTGGGTGTCCAGCTACGAGGGGGTGACATCGGCTGTGTTGAAGGCCGAGAACACGCCCCAGGTGAGGCCCATGGCCACGGTGGACGGCTACGAGCTCCAGGGCGTCATCGGCCTGGACGCCCAGGGGGAGCCCCTCATGCCCCAGGTGGACGCGTGCGTCGTCGAGGGGACCCCGCTGAGGGAGGATGGCACCTGCCTTGTTCACACGTCGGTGCTGCTGTACACGAGACTGAGACTGGAGGACACCCTCACGGTGGGGGGCGTACCCATGACCATAGTGGGGGCCTTCGACAACCGTATTCAAGGCGTTACCGACATGGACGGTGAGACTGTGCTGCCAGGCCACCAGGTCATCACCAACCCTGGGGACGAACTGCCCCGCATCGAGGTCCGCACAGTGGAGCCTTACCACGTGTTGGTGACGACGCTCCAGACAGCCCAGAGGATCAGGGGGGTCAGGGCCTCAAGGGTGAGCGTCCTCCTGGAGGAGGGCGTCGACGACGTGGTCCTGGGCAAGTCCATGGCCCTGGCCCGCGAGTACAGGGTCTGGGTGAGCACCGGCGGAGACGTCCTCAGAGCCACCATGACGGACACCGTGGCCGGCAAAGGCATAGGCGTCTCGGTGCCCTGGCTCATAGTGGTGCTCAACGTCCTGGCAACCATGATGGGCAGCATGTATGAGAGGCGGGCCGAGATCAACATACTGTCAAGCGTGGGGCTGAACCCCACCCACATATCCGGGGTCTTCATGGGGGAGGCCCTCATTACAGGCGTCACCGCGGGGGGCCTGGGCTACCTCCTGGGCCTGGGCTGGTACCCCGCCATGAGGGCCCTGACCGATGCACCAGTAGTAAACCAGAAGGTCTCGGCCGCCTGGGTGCTGGCCTCCATCGGCGTAGCCATGGCCGCGGTGGCGGCGGGTACCCTACTAGCCCTGAGGAGCACCACCCTGATAACGCCCTCCTTCACCAGAAACTGGAGGCTCACGGGCGCCGCCTCCACGGGGGACGTCTGGACGGTGCCGCTGCCCACCAAGATAATGGCGGGGGAGGCGGAGGGCTTCCACAGCTACATGGTGGAGGCTCTGGCCAGGTACAACTACAGAGAAGGGTCTCCCTTCATTTATGCGGTTAAAACCTCCAGGTCTGAAGACGGCGCCCGCGACGTCTCCTTCACCTACAGGGACGCTCCCTCCAACATAGGGGGGAAAACTAGCTACAACAGGCTCAGAGTGGAGGCCGCAGGCGACGACGGTACCCACAGCGCGGTCCTGGAGTCCAGGGGCACCCCTGAGGCCGTGGAGGCCACTGCCGTCTTCATGAGGAAGCTGATGATCCAGTGGACCGTTGACCTGGGGCAAGCTCGAGGTCACACTAGATGAAGGTATTCTAGGAAAAAATGGGAAAACGGCTATATTTCGTGGCCCCGGAGGCAATCGATGACTATTTCTATGGGTGAATACACAATTTCTTTTTAATGTCCACTCAAATACCTTCACCGGAGGAGTTTTTCGGTCACCGGATGGGCGCCGATAGGAAGCTAGCCCACTGGAACCGTATAGTAGAGTACTTCTGGGCGCTGGATAAGTCACCCATGGTCAAGGTCACGGAGCTCGGTAAGAGCACGGAGGGCTACCCCTTCCTCCTAGCAGTGATCACCTCGCAGGAGAACATGAAGAGGCTGGAGGAGCTCAGGATGATGAGCTGGAGGCTGGCTCACCCCAGGGACCTGCCCCAGGAAGAGCTGGATCGCCTGGTCGCGGAGGGCAAGACGGTGGTGGCCATGAGCATGAGCATCCACGCCACGGAGGTGGGGGGCACCCAGATGGCCCCCGAGCTGGCCTACGAGCTGATAACCCTGCCCGAGAACCGGGAGATACTGGATGACACGGTTCTCCTCATGTTCCCCTGCTTCAACCCCGACGGCCAGGTCATGGTCACCGGGTTCTACGAGAAGTACCTGGGCACCGAGTACGAGGGCTGCAGCCCGCCCTGGCTGTACCACAAGTACACGGGGCACGATAACAACAGGGACGCCATGCACAACAACATGGTGGAGAGCCAGATGGTCACCCAAGTCATGTACAGGGAGTGGAGCCCTCAGGCCTACATAGACTACCATCACATGGGTAGCTACGGGGCCAGGTTCTACATAGCCCCCTTCGCTAACCCCGTGGACGACAAGGTGGACCCCCTGGTCTGGACCGAGCAGGAGCTCTACGGGGGCCTCACCCACGTGCTGCTGGAGGCCGAGGGCAAGACAGGCATAGAGAGCTCGGCCACCTACCCCGGGGAGTTCATGCCCACATTCAACTATGTGCCCTGCTGGCACAACATGTGCGGAATGCTAACCGAGTCGGCGTCCGCCAAGCTGGCCACGCCCCTGTACATCCACTACCACCAGCTGAAGCCCAGCCGCAGGGGCCGCCCCGAGTACAGGACCCAGATGGGGTTCCCCCACCCGTGGGCCGGCGGCTGGTGGAGGCTCCGCGACGTAGTGGAGCAGCAGAAGATAAGCGCCTACGGGACGCTCCGAGCCGCCGCCAGTTTCAGGGAACTCCTCCTCAGGAACATGCATATGAAGGCCATGAACAGCATCAGAAAAGGCCTGGAGGAGCCCCCCTACGCCTTCATAATGAAGCCCGAGCAGCACGACGAGCTGGTGGCCTACAAGCTGCTGAAGACGCTCATGGACATGGGCGTGGAGGTTCACAGAAGCCAGCGGGAGTTCGTGGCCGACGGGGTGACCTATCCCCGGGGCACCCACGTGGTGTTCGCGTCTCAGCACTGCAGGCCCTACGTGGTCAGCCTGCTGAAGAGGACCTTCTACCATCTGGGGGCCTTCAGCAAGTACCCCGACAACACCCCCGTCATACCCTATGATCTATCGACCTACACGGTCGCCGAGTTCATGGGGGTCCGTGTGGCCGAGGTGGAGAAACCCTTCGAGGGAAGCTTCGAGGCGTTGACCAGCATCAGGTACCCCAGGGGCGGCCTGTCCGAGGAGGCGCCCAACGGGTGGCTCATCGACGGCAGGGTGAATGAGGGGTTCCAGGTGGTGGCCCGGCTCCTCAGGAGGGGCGCCGAGGTCCACAGGCTCCAGGAGAGGACGACCACTGGGGCCGGCGTCTTCGAGGCCGGCAGCTTCTACGTCCCCAACGCGGAGGGCCTAGCGGGGGACCTGGACAAGCTGGCCAAGAGGCACCACGTGAAGGTGGAGGCCGCGCCCCCGGCCCTCAAGTCCAGGCCGGTGAAGATGCTCAGGGTGGGCGTCTACCAAAGGTACTGGGGCGGCAACTCGGATGAGGGCTGGACCAGGTGGCTCCTGGAGCAGTACAGGTTCAGGTACAGGACACTCATGGACAAGGACATACTGAGGGGTAAGCTGGCCTCCAAGTACGACGTGATAGTGGTGCCCAGCGACGCGACGGAGCTGATAACCGGGGAGAAGATCGAGGAGTACTACGAGAAGCGTTGGGGCGGGGGCAGCACCCTGCCCGTTTACCCGCCGGAGTACCGGAGCGGCCTGGGGGAGGACGGCGCCAAGCGGCTGAAGGAGTTCGTGGAGGAGGGGGGCACCCTCCTCTGCTGGGGCGAGTCCTGCGACTTCGCCATCGATAAGCTGGGGCTGCCCGTCCAGAACGTGTTGAAGGACGTGAAGAACACCGTCTTCGTGTGCCCCGGCAGCACGCTGCACGTTGATGTGGACCGCGGCCACCACCTGGCGTGGGGCGTCCAGGATGACCTGCTGGTGGTGTTCAGGAGCCACCCGGCCTTCGCGGTGAAGCCCAGGGTGAACAACGAGGAGTACAGGGTGGTGCTCAGCTATCCGGATAGGCACATCATGGAGAGTGGCTGGCTGTCGGGGGAGGAGTACCTGAGCCGGAAGGCGGCCATGGTGGAGGCGGGGCTGGGTAAGGGCAGGGTGGTGCTGTACGGGTTCCAGCCCCAGATGAGGGCCCAGACGGACGCCACATTCAAGCTGTTCTTCAACGCCCTCCTGGGGTAGCCGTTTACGGCAATCCCGGCCCCGTTTTTACAGTATTTTCACACTCAGCTGAATAATCGAAGACGTTTTATACGCCCTCAGTGTAGCTAAAAGGATTCGTGATCAGATATGGGAGTCGAGAAGTTCGCGAAGAAAGAGGTCCAGGACCTGATGAGGATGGCTGGCGCCCCCACCAGGGCATCGGTGGGGCCCATCCCGGGGCTCATCAACCTGGGCGCGGGTGACCCGGACTTTAACCAGCCGGAGTTCGTCAACAAGGCTGTGTATGAGGCTATGAGGGCGGGTCAGACCCACTACAGCTTCAGTGGTGAGCCTGACTTCAAGGAGGCCATCGCGGAGTACTACAAGAAGTATGGTGTGACGGTGGACCCCAAGACCCAGGTTCTCATCACCAGCGGCGGAAGCCAGGCCATCTTCCAGGCCTTCGGCGCCATCCTGGATCCTGGGGACGAGATCCTCATCATGGATCCGGCTTACCAGGGGTATAACCAGCCGGCGGCCTACTTCGGGGCCAAGCTGACCAGGGCCAAGCAGGTGAAGGACAAGGAGGGGATATTCAGGCCTGACTTTAGGAGCATCGAGAACGCGATTACGTCTAAGACGAAGGCTGTGCTCATCTGTAACCCTGATAACCCCTCGGGGACTGTTTGGACGAAGAAGGAGCTGGAGAAGCTGGCTGATATCGCCAACAGGAAGGACGTGGTGGTGATCAGTGATGAGATCTACACGGAGTTCGTGTGGGGCGACAGGAAGCACCAGACCATCATCGACATCAACGGCATGTGGGAGAAGACCATGGTGTTGATGAGCTTCAGCAAGACCTTCGCGTGGACGGGGTGCAGGGCGGGGTACATCATCGCGGGTCCGGAGCTCCTGAAGGTGGTGAACGGGGTGCCCGTGGGTATCTGCAGCGTGCCTGTGCCCTTCCAGAAGGCGGCTGTGAAGGCGCTGAAGGAGGGCTGGGACTTTGTGGATGAGATGAGGCAGACCTACAAGAAGCGTATTGACTTCATGGTGAAGCGGCTTAACGAGATCAAGGGTGTCAAATGCGCTTACCCTGAGGGGGCGTTCTACCTGTTCCCTGACATCAGTGAGCTGGGGGTGCCGAGCCAGAAGTTCGCCATGGACTTCTTCATGCAGGAGAAGGTTAGGTGTGCTCCGGGTACCCAGTACGGTGCTGCGAGTGAGGGGCATATCAGGTTCGCCTTGGTGGCGCCTGTGAAGGACCTGGAGGAGACCTGTGACAGGTTGGAGAGGTTTGTGAAGAATCTGCCGCCTAGGGCTCCTCCGACGGTTCCTTAACCCTCTTTTTCATGTGGTTTAGGGTTCTGGTTATTGGTTTTTTGTGGGCCGTTCTAGGTCTTTTTTTGGCGTGTCTTTGTTGTGTGCGTGCACGTGGGGGGGAGGGGGGGTCCCATCACCGCCACCGCGATTCACGGTTTTCTGGCTTGTTTTATTGATCGGAGGCTTTTTCCGGGTCCTTAGGCGGTGGCGGAGGGTGGCGGTGTCCGCCGCTTTTTTTGTGGGTCCGGGGTTTGTTGCCCGCTCGGTCTCCAGTTCCACGGCTCTGGTTTAGGGTAGGAGCATTATTGGTTAAATGTAGGTTACCCCAAAATCGAGAAGGAGTGGATGCCCCGGAAAGGGGGGGCTACTGTTTAGGAGTCTTCTCCCAGTTCTCGTGTGCGATGGCTAGGGGCGGCTGGAGTCCCTCGGGTAGGGGCGTCATGTATGTGCGTCCCTTGAGGCGGTTGTTGTGCTCTTCCCGGGCCTTCTCGCGGAGTTTCTCGTCTGTGAGGAGCTCTGCGGCCGCCCCCGCCATGGTCTTGGCGGCGAATACGAGGCTCTTGTGGCCGATGGTGCCGCCGCTGCAGGCTACGAAGGTCCAGCTGTGGCCTGGGGCGCCCAGGACGTTGCAGGCGGTGCCGAACTCTGTGGTGGGTGTGACCCAGCTGACGTCGCCCACGTCGCTGCTTCCGGGGCTGGTCTCTCCCTCGCCCCAGGGGTCTAGGATATCGGTGGGCAGGTCCACGTCGATGAACCTCTGGTAGTCTGGGACCTTGGACTTGCGGAGGGCGTCGATCTTCTGCTGCTTGGGGAACTGGGCCGCGATCTTGGCGGCGAACTCCAGCTCCTCGTCGGTGTACTCTGGGGGGCCGACCTCGCGCATGTTCTTGACCACCAGCTCGGAGAGGGTCCTGCTGGGGAGGATGTTGTAGAGGGCGTCGATGAACTGGACCTCCAGCTCGGTCTCGGTCATGAGGGCGGCTCCCTCGGCGATCTTGATGATGCGCCTGTAGATGGGGTCCAGCTGGTCTCTCTCCGGGGCGCGGATGTAGTACCAGCTTCGGGCGTAGTCTGGGACCACGTTGGGCTGGCCGCCTCCGCTCTCGATCACATAATGGATGCGGGCGTCGGCTATGACGTGCTCCCGGAGGAAGTTGACGCCTATGTTCATTAGCTCTATGGCGTCCAGGGCGCTGCGGCCCATCTCGGGGTTGCCGGCGGCGTGGGCTGTCTTGCCCCGGTAGATGAACTTGACGCCGTTTACGGCGGTGCTGCTCATGAGGCGGGCCGTGTTCATGCTGCCCGGGTGGTGGCTCAGACAGGCATCCAGCCCATCGTAGAGGCCCTCCCGGACCATGAACACCTTGCCGCCGTAGTTCTCCTCAGCAGGGGTCCCGTAGAACTTGATGGTGCCTGGCAGCTTCTCCTGCTCCATGACGTGGCGGAGGGCGCAGACGCAGGCTAAAGCGGTCGCGCCGTGGATGTTGTGGCCACATCCGTGGCCCGGCGCACCCTGCACCAGTGGGTCCTTCTTGGGGGCCACCTTGTTGCTTATGCCGGGCAGGGCGTCGTACTCTCCCTGGAACCCGAGGACGGGTTTACCCTTCCCCCACTGGGCGTAGATGGCCGTGGGCATACCGGCCACACCATGCTTTACCTTGAAGCCGTGCTCCCTCAGCTTGTCAGCTATCAGCTTACTACTCCTGGTCTCTACTAGGCCCAGCTCGGCGTACTGCCAGACCTTGTCGGATATGTCGATGAACTCTTGCCGGTGCTCATCGATCCACTTCCACACCTTGTCCTTTAACATGATGAATCACATGAAAGAGGGACTACCGATGTAATAAACTGGCGAGTAAGTTGTGTAAAGGTTGGAATCGAATCCACGGTCATGGGGAGGGCCCAGTTCATGAAACCGGCGCAATAGTCCACTCTGAAAAATACAAGTCAGTGTAGCCTACTTCCTGTACCTGTGAAGAAGGTCTCTGGGCTCAAGCCTCTGAATCCCCTGGACTCCATCAAAGTCCCTGTCAAACGATACTACGCCTTCAGCCCTGAGCCTCATACAAGCCTCCAACAGGGTGGAGTCCTCAAAGTCGAGCCCGATCCGACTCATATGCACCGTGGCGTGGAGCCGGTCAACCACCGAGAGCCAGTACAGCTTCAGGCCCCTGTACGCCACA
>DATKWY010000340.1:0-4117 GCA_035529295.1 Candidatus Desulfaltia sp.
CGTCTCCGCGGGCCGGGTCACAGTGGACGGCGTGGACGTCAGGGAGATCAAGCTGGACAGCCTTAGGCGCAACGTAGGCATAGTCCTCCAGGACGTCTACGTGTTCAGCGACACCATAAGGAACAACATAGCCTTCGGTAAACCCGACGCCACCACCGGCGAGGTGGAGAGGGCCGCCAGGGCCGCCCAGATCCACGACTACATAGCGGGGCTGCCTGAGGGCTACGAGACAGTCATCGGGGAGCGAGGCATCACCCTCTCAGGGGGCCAGAGGCAGCGGCTAACCATAGCCCGGGCCCTCCTCACGGACCCCAGGATACTGATACTAGACGACAGCACCAGCAACGTGGACGCGGAAACCGAGACCCTCATCAGACGAGCCATCGACGAGCTGCTCAGGGGCAGAACCGCCCTCATAATAACCCAGAGGGCATCCACCTGCGAGGCCGCGGACAGGATCCTGGTCATGGAGAAGGGTAGGATCACCGCCCAGGGCACCCACAAGAAGCTGCTGAGAACCAGCCCAGACTACAGGAGGCTGATAGAGAGCCAGGCCTTCCAGATGGGGGGTGAGGCCTAGTGGCCGAGTACGTGGACAGGTACGACGTGGGCAGCCTAGAGTCCACCCAGAGAAGATACACCGACGCCCAGCTGGTGAGGCGCCTGGTGGGCTACATGCTGAGGCACAAGGCTCTGCTGGCTCTGGAGCTGGCCCTGTTGACACTGAAGACGGCCACGGTGCTGGCGGGCCCCTACCTCTACAAGGTGACCCTGGACTTCTACGTGGTTAACACGCCGACGAGCGACGGCGCCTGGCTGGCCGACGCCATAAGGAGCCTGGCAACAGCTCTAACAGGTGTCCCCGTTCCGGGGACCGCCCAGCTGCTATTGTCGGCGGCCCTCATCTACGCGGCCGTGGCCCTATGCGAGTGGGCCGCCACCAGCGCCCAACTCTACTACGTGGAGAAGCTGGGGCTCCTAGTCATAGCGGACATAAGGATGGACTTCTTCGACCAGATAAACAGGCTCAGCCAAAGGTTCTTCGAGTACGGTAACACGGGGAGACTGGTGTCCAGGGTCACCAACGACGCTGAGGCCCTGAAGAAGATCCTCAGCACGGGCGTCATAGGGCTCCTGGCCGACCTCCTCATGGCCCTCAGCATATTGGCCATCATGGCCGCCCTGGACCTGCAGCTCACCCTCATAGCGCTGCTGCTGGCGCCGATCCTCGCTCTGGTGAGTAAGATCTTCCAAGGGTGGATACAAGAAGCCTGGAGGACGGCCAGGAGGAACGTGGCGAGCCTCACAGGCAAGGTCCAGGACCTGATGTACGGTGCCAAGGTCACCAAGGCCCTCAACCAGGAGGCCAGGAGCCTCCGGGAGTTCGACAGGGTGAACGAGCAGAACATGGAGAGTCAGATAAAGGCCGAGACCGTGTCGGTGGCCTTCAGCAGCGTGGTGACGGTGCTGAGCAGTGTCATGACGGCGGCCATCTGGTACCTGGGGGGCCGCAAGGTGATGGCAGCGGCCCAGACCCTGGGCAGGCTGGTGGCCTTCAGCAACTACGCCGATACCTTCTTCGAGCCCATACAGAACCTGGCCACCATGTACGGCGAGATCCAGAGCGCCCTCGCCGGAGCCGAACGCATCTTCGTCATACTGGACCAGAAGCCCGAGATCAGAGAGGCCGAGAACCCTGTGGAGATGGAGACCGTGCGTGGGGAAGTGGTGTTCAGGGACGTCGCGTTCAGCTACGTCAAGGACCAGCCTGTCCTCAGTGATATAAGCTTCAAGGCGGTCCCGGGGGAGATACTGGCCATCTTCGGGCCCACAGGCTCAGGCAAGAGCACCATCATAAACCTCATGGGCAGGTTCTACGACCCAACACAGGGCTCCGTGCACCTGGACGGAGTCGACCTCCGGCAGCTTGGCTTCAAGACCCTCAGGCGGAGCACTTCCATAGTCCTCCAGGAGCCCTACATATTCGCGGGCACCGTTGAGTACAATCTCAAGTTCGGGCGACCAGAATCCACGGATCAGGAGATGATACACGTGGCCGAGCTGCTGGGCATACACGATACCATAACCAAGCTGGCCGAGGGATACAGGACCACCATACACGAGAAGGGAAGCAACCTGAGCTATGGCCAGAGACAGCTCATGTGCCTGGCTCGCGCCATACTCGCTGACCCCAAGATCATCATATTCGACGAGGCCACTAGCAGCGTGGATCCTTACACCGAGTACATTATACAGGGGGCCCTCCGGAGAGAGATGGAGAAAAGGACGGTGATACTGGTGACTCACAGAGTTTCCACCGTGAGGGACGCTGACAGAATAATAGTTCTCGACAGGGGACAGATAGTTGGTGAAGGAACCCACGAGGAGCTCCTAGAGAACAATGCTATGTACCGTAAGCTGTGTGAGATGCAGTTAGTGGAGATTAATTATTAAATGGGTTTTAGGTTTTTTTGTTGAAGAAAATTATGTTTGATCACACATGCATCTAGAGGCCTTTACACGCATCACAGAGAACCAAATTAATTTGTTTAATGTGTTTAAACTATTACATCAGGTTATTTTCCCTGCACATAGGGCACTCTAAATAAAAAATAAAAAAAGTTTAATCGAGTTAAACCTATAAATCTGCAAGTTATAGGTTACCTGGACGCTTATTATCATTATTATATTAATTTAAAGTGCTATAATGGGCCCAAAGAGTTGGTTGTCACGCGCATAATACAATGTATGCGCAGCGTAAACAACGTCTACTTGTGACGCTTGATCCTGTCAGCCTTCCTCTCAGCCGCCCTGTAGGCGAACTTGCGGGTACCGCTTATCTGGCTCCTGTGGAACCGGTGCCCCTGATCGCCCTTGTTCACGGCATCATAGAACTCCGGGTAAGATATCTCCTTCCCGTGAAGCTTGGTGATCGCGTCATTGAGGGACTCGCGCCTCTCGTCGTCGGCTCCGTCGAAGGCGTCGCTGTAAGCCTTGTAAGCTACATTGAACTTGAAATCGGAGCCGTCGAAAACCAGTTTCTCTACGCGTGTATCGCTCATACTCTAACTTTCCAGTACCACGAATATGTGTGAGGCTTAATTTAAGTCTCTTCATAAAGTCGATGGTGAAACCCTTAAATGACGCGGGTAATGCGATTAACTGGATGCATGAGGGCCCAGCGGCCCGGAGTGTATACCGACTAAGTAGGAGTGAAAGAGTTGAGTGATAGAAGGCGAAGCTTCGACAGAGGCCCCCGCGAGATGCACAAGGCCGTCTGTTCGGACTGCGGCCAGGAGTGCGAGGTCCCGTTCAAGCCCACCGAGGGCAAGCCCGTGTACTGCCGCGAGTGCTTCGAGAAGCACCGGCCCCCGCGTCGATTCTAGACACGGATTTCGTACGTAGTTACGCACGACATTCTTCATTTTTGCAGAAACCATCCCCCAGAGGGCGCATTGTTTCCTCTGTTGGCCTAACAGGAATATTTTCGTACCTATTCACCTACTAAACCTTTAAGGTTACAAAGTTCAACCAATATAATTTATATCTCACCCGCCCCATCCTTTCACCGCTAGACAGGGAAGAATGAGACTATTGTGTACCTTAGCCTAATCAGGATCTCAACGGCGGGTCTAGCGGGTTCTAAGGAGGAAGCAACATGAGAGAGCACCCCATCCGGATCTACGACACCATGACCAGACGGAAACGCCAGTTCAAGCCCCTCAACCCACCGGAGGTGACCATGTACGTCTGTGGCCCCACCGTCTACGGGGAACCCCACATAGGCAACCTGCGGACCTTCACCAGCGGCGACCTTATACGCCGGTGGCTGGAGCACCGGGGCTACCGGGTGAAGTACGTGATGAACATCACGGATATCGAGGACAAGACCATCAGGGACAGCGGCAAGGCCGGGAAGACCCTGAAGGAGTTCACAGACTACTACACCGGCGTCTTCCTCCGAGGCATCGACACCCTCAACATAAGGCGCGCCACGGCCCACCCCAAGGCCACCATATACGTGCCCCAGATGATAGAGTTCATCTCGGAGTTGGTGGACAGGGGCTTCGCCTACGACGCCGAGGACGGCGTCTACTTCGACATCGACAAGTTCCCC
>DATKWY010000341.1:0-2067 GCA_035529295.1 Candidatus Desulfaltia sp.
ACTTCGAACTCCTAGAACACATGACCGAAGACGAAGACATCGACGAAACCACCGACCCTCGCACCGAAGGCGGCATAGAAAACGTCCCCAGATTCAGCTACGTGCTGGGATAAACAAACATTTAAATAATTTAGGCTCACCTAAACTTCTGATCGGTTTGAGCAGTGAGAGCGTCGAGGAGTACCTGGAAGCCATCTACAGCTTCAACGAGAAAAGTAAGCTAGCAAAGAATCAGGATCTCTCGGACAAGCTCAAGGTGAGCCCCCCCAGCGTCACTCAGATGATCAAACGCCTCTCAGACGAGGGCCTTGTAGAATACAAGCCCTACAAAGGAGCCACTCTGACAGGGAAAGGTATGGCTCTTGCCCAGAATGTGGTGAGAAAACATAGACTCCTGGAGAGGTTCCTCCACGACTTCCTGGGGCTTCCCCACGACAAGCTGCACCTGGAGGCCTGTAAGATGGAGCACGGGATGAGCGACGAGACCTCGGCGGCCCTCTGCAAGGCCCTCAACAACCCTGAGACCTGCCCCGACGACGACCCCATTCCTCCGTGCCACCTGGATGTTCAAAGCTGTAGCGAGTGCGAGGAGATGCGGGTAGAGGCTGGGGAGGAGCGCCGCCTCATCACCCAGCTCTCCAACCTGAAGCCCGGTGAAAAGGGTAGAGTGGCGTTCATGAGGGGCGGAAAACAGGCGTGTCAGCGCCTAATAGACATGGGGCTGACCCCAGACACCTACGTCAAGATGGTGAACGCTGCACCCTTCAAGGGTCCAGTGGAGGTTGAAGTAAGGGGCACAAGCCTGGCCTTGGGCCGGCACCTCGCAGCACAGGTCTTCGTACAAGTAGAGGAGGATGGAAGACCCTGGGAGCGCAGCCACCCCCACGGCCCCCAGCACGCGCCAAGACAGGAAAGCTGAGGTTTAGGGGTTGTCCGGGAAGAAGATTGTCGTAGCGTTAGCCGGTAACGCGAACGTGGGCAAGAGCGTCATCTTCAACGAGTTGACGGGCCTCCACCAGCACGTGGGCAACTGGCCCGGCAAGACGGTGGAACGGGCTGAGGGCACACTGTTCTTCGAGGGCAGAGAGATCGATGTCGTTGACCTTCCCGGCATCTACAGCCTCAGCACCTACAGCATTGAGGAGCTGGTCAGCCGGGAGTACATAGCCGTGGAGCGCCCCGACGTCATAGTTAACGTGGTGGACGCGGGGGCACTGGAGAGGAACCTGGCCTTCACCGTGCAGCTCATGGAGCTGGAGCCCAGGATGGTTGTGGCCCTCAACCAGATTGACGTAGCCGAGAGCAGAGGAATCAAGATAAACCCTGGCACACTTAGCAGCTTTCTCGGTGTCCCTGTCGTACCCACGGTTGCGGTTAAGGGGGCCGGCCTCACCGACCTCATGTCCAAGGCGACGGAGGCCTCAGAGGGAGACCCTGTTAAACCCCCTGTGTACGGCCCAGAGATCGAGGAAAGGCTAAAGGAGATAAGCGACAGCCTCAAGGTGGAGATCCCTTATCCGAGGCGATGGGTGGCCATCAAGCTTCTTGAGGCGGACACAGAGATTGCGGGTCTCGTCTACGGCGCCCAACCTGAGATCAGGGCCAAGGTGGATGAGGCGGTTCGGTGGATCGAGGAGATACACGGCCACGAAATTCAGAGCGTCATAGCCTCTGAGAGGTACGCCCTTGCGAGCCGCGTGGCTTATGAGAGCACCCGGGTAGTGGTCCCTGAGAAGACCCTGGGTGACCGGCTTGAGGAGGTGACCAGCCACAGGATCATGGGCTACGTCTTCATGGTGGCCAGCATACTGGCCATCTTCTACACAATTTTCAGTTTCGGTGACTGGTTCGCCGGGCTCCTCGGAGAAGTATTCGCGGTTGTCCAGGCAGCCTACTATGGGGGCCTGGGCCGGAACGGGGTGACGGAGTTCGTCTGGAGGGCCCTGGCTGAGGGTCTCATAGGGGGCCTGGTGGTGGCCTTGCCATACATCGGCCCCTTCTACCTGGCCTTATCGGTCCTCGAAGACTCGGGGTACCTGGCACGTGTTGCCTTCCTCATGGACTCGG
>DATKWY010000342.1:0-18245 GCA_035529295.1 Candidatus Desulfaltia sp.
ACTGTCCCCCCTACCTGGATTCGGTCGAAGGTGAGGTCTCCGTCGCTCTTCAGGGAGCCGCCGACCTGGATGTTCCGGCCCTTCCCGCCTGCCAGTTTGGCGGTTCCACCCACGTCGATCTCCCCGAACTCCAGGGGCTCGCTGGACTTGAGGGTGCCCCCCACATCTATGGTTCTCTCAACGACGCCGCCGGAGAGTACCACCGTCCCGCCCACGTCTATGCTTTGTATGCTCACCGTGTCCTCGGCCTTGAAGGTGCCTCCCACGTCCACGTCCTCGGCCTCCACGGTGCCTACGCCCTTGAAGGTCCCGCCGACCTTGACGGTCTTGGACTTGGTGGAGCCCTCCACCGTGGCGGAGCCCCCCACGTCTATGTAGTCTATCTCGGCGTTGTTGCGGACCCTGAGGCTTCCGCCCACGTGTACTCTGTTGGACTTGACGTCCTTGTGGGCCTCCAGGGAGCCCCCGATGTTCACGTTGTCGGAGCTGACGTTGCCTGACGCCACGAGTTTCCTTGAGACGCGCAGAGTCTTGGCCTCAACGTCTCCGTCGACCTCCAAGCTGCCCCTCTTCACATCCACGAAGCCGGCTCTTAGGCTTCCTCTCACATTGACGTCGCCTGAAGCGGACACGATTTCAAGGGCCTCCAGGTCTCCCAGGAACTCACAGTAGCCGCTGCAGTGGACTCTGCCCTCCACCTTGACGCCTTCCGGGCCTGAGGCCTCCACTGCGCCGTCATCCACCACCAGGTCTCCCTTGACCGTGTCGAGCTTCATGGTTCTCCTGTTCACGTAGACTTCGCCCAAATCATTCACTTGTGCTTAAACATGTCTAGGGGTTTTTAAAGGTAAAACACGTGGCATACTCACAAATTGTGACCACAGGGCGTGATTATTTTAGGCGATCATGAAACCTGAGTCCGCTTTATATGCTGAGCCCTTGTGGGTTGACTCGATGAAAGATGGTTGAAAACATAAGTGAGTCAAACCTGGTGAACCTGGAGTCAATCAAGGGAGTCATCCTCGCCGAGGAGGGCAAAAGCATCTCAGTTGATGACGCCCTGAAGCGTGTGCTTGACTTCTACAAAAAGTTCGTCCCCTACCAGTAGGAGGAACATGGTTGAAGCCAGGAGATACACCCAGTTTTTTTAGTTCACTGCAGAGGTCCGGCCTGAGCCTCATGAAGGACGTTGTGCCCACCCAGCTCAACCTCAACGCAAGATACTTCCTGGTGGGTGGGCTCATGAACGGAATATCCAACGGGGTCTACAACGCCATTCTGCAGCTCTACCTGATCGGCCTAGGCTACGGGGGGCAGAGCCTCGGAACCATCTTCATGATGAACGCCCTCAGCTCCACAGTCCTCACCATACCCGCGGGGATCATGGCCGACAGGTACGGGAAACGGAAGATGATCCTCATCGGATTAGCCTCCGTGGCGCTCTCCATGGTGGTGTTCTTCCTAGCCGACTCGGTGGAGCTATTCGCTCTCAGCTTCCTCCTTATAGGCGTCTCCAACGCCACGGGCACCGTGTTAACCCCCCTATACTCGTCCTTTTTCAAAGGTGACGACATGGACAGGGCCTTCGGGTTCTACGGGCTGATCAACCTCATGGCCATCAGCTTCGGGAGCCTGGGGGGATTCATCCCCCCATACATTGTAGGCGCGATGGGGGTGACGCTTGTTGAGGCGTACAGGCTCACCATGATGGCGGCGGCGACACTGTTCGTGTTACAGAACCTTTTCTACTATTATTCGGCGGTGGGCGTCCCGGAGACGCTCTCCACCAACTTCAGTTTCATACTCAAGTCGAGGCGGGTGGTGCTGAAGATATGCGGGATCGGCCTCCTGGCCAGCGTCGCGGGAGGGCTGCTGTTCAGCCTGTTCCCCTTCTACGTCAACAAAAAGTTCGGCGTCGAGTCGGCCGCCCTGGGGACCCTGTTCTTCGCCGCGAACCTGGCCATGGCGCTGTGCAAGGGCGTCGCCTCTGCTGTGGCCAAGCGGGTTGGGGGGCTGAGGAGCATAACCCTGGGGATGGCCCTATCCTCCGTGTTCCTGATGCTGATGCCCCTCTCCCCCAGCTTCACCGTGCTCACGGCCCTCTACATCCTCCGGAGCGGCACCAGGTTCATGTCTGACCCCCTGCTAGCCAGCATATTCATGAGGAGTATAAGCGAGGACGAGAAGTCCACGGCCAACAGCATCAGGATGATCTCGTTGAACGGCGGCGGTATCGTGGCCCCCGTTCTGGGCGGAGCCATGATGGAGCAGATGGGCCTCGACTCCCCAGTCTACATAGGTGGAGCACTGACCCTGGTCTCCGCAGCCTTGTATTCGCTGCTGCTTCGGAAGGAGGCCCAACTCCTGGCCAAAAACACCTAGTGCTCTTCAACCCTCATTGTGGCCCTTCACGATCTTCCGTGTGAGCTCCACGGCCTCCTCGTTCCCGTGCCTGTTCCTGTAGGCCAGTAGGCCTGCGCGGACCACGGCGTTCACAGGGCCCTCCCTGGGGTCGAACCTCTCCATGAACCCGTCGCAGGGAAACTCCCCGCATCCTCCGCAGTGCTCCACTCCATGTTCCTGGACGCAGGAGTATGTCAGGCAGCTACCCCAGAACGGTTTTCCATCCACCTTGCTGCACCCCAGGCACCGTGGCTCCTTGTCGCCCTTGAACCAGTCACAGTCGTCGCAGACAATCCCGCACGGCGAGTACTCAGACACCATGGCTCAGATACGAGGCCACCCATTGTTAAAGCCTGTGAACCTTTCTGGCTGAGGGGCTGCTGAAAGTGGGCGAAAAAACTTAACCACTTGGAGTTATGTATTATTGAGATGAGTTCGGAGAAAGCAGGCTCTAAGGAGGCCTTCAGAGAGGCCGTCGCCCTCATCCAGGCCTCCCGGTTCCAGGAGGCCGCGGAGCTTCTTAAGGAGGCCCTGGGGGAGGACCCTGAGGACGCCGAGGCTTGGAGCCTCCACTCCCAGGCGCTGGCCAGCCTGAAGGATTACAAGGGTGCCGTTGACTCCATAGAACGGTCGCTTTCTCTGGACAGCGGCAACGCCTTGAACTGGCAGCTCAAGGGAACTTACCTGCTCAGGCTGGGGCGCATATACGATGCAGTAAAGGCCATAGACGAGTCTATGAGGATCAAGCCTACCGCGTTATCCTATGTGCTCCGGGGGCAGGCCGAGTACAACCAGGGGAAGCTGGACGAGGCCGAGATGTACTTCCAGCTGGCCCTGGCCGAGGAGGCCGAGAACCCCCTGGCCAACCAGATGATGGGTTTGACTCTCTTCGGTAAGAAGAAGTTCGCCGACGCCGTCCCGTATCTGGACAAGGCTCTCAGCTACGTCAAGTCCGAGCACCTGGAGATGGTGCTGGATGAGAGCAGGCGGAAGGCCGAGGAGATCATGGGCTAGGGGCGGGCGCCTCGTTAGTATATCTAACCCGGTGGATGGGATCGTATTCTGGACGAGTTGGCGCCACTGATTAACAAGCATTGGTCAGGATGTCGCTGAACAGGCCTTTGGAGGATATCCATTAAAATACTTTAAAACCGGATATTATTCGGATGCAAATCTGGGAGGACGACGCAGTGAACCTAGACTCACACGATCTCCTGATCCTCAGGGAGCTACAGAGAGACGGCAGGGAGAGCTACGCCGAGCTCTCCAAGAAGACAGGGATACCGAGCTCAACCCTCCACGACAAGGTGAAGCGTCTCATGGCCAGCGGCGTCATAGAGAAGTTCACAATCATAGTGGACGACGACAAGGCCGGGTACAACAACATAGCCATCATCGGCGTCGAGACCGGGGCCCGCCAGTACCGGGAGGTGGCCGCCAAGCTATGCGAATTACCCGAGGTGGTGGAGGTGTACGGCACCACGGCCGAGTTCGACCTCATGATCAAGGTCAGGTCCAGGAGCCGCGACGACCTCAGCAACATCCTGGGCAGGATCAGGACCATTGAGGGCGTGGACGACATCTACGTGTCCAGCATCCTGGAAGTATTCAAGGAGGAGCACGGCCTCCCCATATAGCCCCGAGGCTCCAGGGGAAACCCTTTTCCATGGCTCACGACTACTTGATGAGACTCGCATGGATGCCGGTGACAGGGCTTTCATCTTCCAGGTTCTGAGGTACGCTGCCGCCCTCTCGTCCATGTTCATGGGCTACGGCCTCATACAGCCGCTGCTGTCCCTGTACACGTCCAGCTTCGTGGGGGCCTCGTACCTGCTGGTGGGGGCCCTGGTCTCCACCATCGGGCTGGTCAAGGCGGGCATGGGACCGGTGAGCGGCTTCATGTCGGACAGGTACGGCAGGAAGAGGATGGCCACTCTGGGGGCCCTCAGCGTGTCCCTGAGCATCCTCATAGTCACCCTGGCCCAGACCGCGCCCCACCTGGTTGCCGCCTTCGTCCTGTACGGGCTCGGCCAGGCCTTCTTCTTCCTAGCCATCATGACAGGCATGGTAGAAGCCGCGGGCCCCGCCAGAAGGGCACTGGTCCTCGGCCTCTACGAGGGGGTCAACAGCTTCTCCATCCTGGCCGGGACCTGGCTCTCGGGGCCCCTGACGGCCAGCCTCGGCGTCCGCCCCGTGTTCGGGGTCGCGGCGGCTTTCAGCCTCGTCTCCTTCGCAGCTTGCATGTTTCTTGTTAGGGAGACCGCGGTGATGGGCCAGGGCGCAAGGCTCCTGGAGCTGAGGGGCCTCAGGGGCATCCTGAGCCGGGAGTACGTGACGGCCATGTACAGCGCCTTCCTATACATGTACACCCACAGCCTCTACCTTACGGTGATACCCCTCTACACAACCCTCACGGTCCGGATACCTGACGGCTTCCTGCCCGTCCTGTTCATGGAGCTCTCAGGGACCACGGCCTTCGGCTCATTAGTCGCGGGCCCAGTATCAGACCGCGTGGGGAGAAGAGTCCCCCTAGCTGTGGGGATGGTCGTCGCCGCTTCAAGCTTCGTGGCTCTCCTCCTCTCCGCGTCGCAGACGGTGCTGGTGGCCGCGAGCCTGGCCCTGGGGCTGGGCGCCGGGTTCTTCCACCCCGTGGCCAGCGCCGTTGTCGCGGACATATCCACCGTGGAGAACAGGGGTAAGGCATTCGGTTTCTACAGGCTCACCCGGGACCTGGGGACCTTCGCTGGGCCGGCGGCGGCAGGGGTGGTTACCAGCCTCCTCGGCGTGGAGGCTCTCTTCACCCTCAGCGCGGGCCTAATGGCTGTGGGCGCGTTCCTGGCCCTGTTCGTTATCAGGGAGACCCATCCGAAGGATTCAGGGGCCTCGGCTTGATCTTTTAAATGCCGCGGTTCGCATACAGCTAACATGAAGTTCTACCTCACGGGACTCGGAAACCTGTACGAGAACCTGGACAAGATAAAGAGGTCAGTGATAGAGGCCGACAAGCTAGGCTTCGACGGCGCCCTCATGCCCGACCACTACATGTGGGGCTCAGAGATCGGGCACACCATGACGAACCCCTACAGCACTCTTGAGACGTGGACGACGCTGACGTATCTGGCCGGCACGACGGACCGGATCAGCTTGGGCACCCTGGTGACGCCGCTCCCCTTCAGGCACCCGGGGGCGCTGGCCAAGAGGCTCTCCACCCTGGACATCCTGTCAGGCGGCAGGGTCGTTCTGGGGGTGGGCGCCGGGTGGAGCAGGGTCGAGTTTGAGGGCTACAGTAGGTGGCTGGAGACGGGGCCCAGGGTGAACGCCACCGTGGAAGCCTTGGAGATCATGCGGCGGCTCTGGACCGAGCCCGAGGTGTCCTTCAAAGGCGAGTACTACGAGGTGAAGGGGGCCGTGCTGGACCCCAAGCCGGTGCAGAAGCCTTACCCCCGGCTCCTCTTCGGGAGCCAGGGCAGGCGGATGCTCCAGTTGACGGGCAGGTACGGCGACATCTGCTTCATCCCTCCGTGGGCAGCCGCCAAGCAGACGGAGATCAAGGAGACGGTGCTTGCGGCGGCTGAGGAGGCGGGTAGGATCGGAGATGTGGCTTTCATGGGGGGCCTCATGGGGGCCGCGGGACCTTACAGCTCAGATGAATACGCGCAGCTGGTGGATGCCCAGGAGGTGGCTGGGTCCGCTTACTGTGCGGTGGCTTTCCCCCGGGGATCAGCTGATGCCATGAGGAGGTTCGCCGAGGAAGTCATGCCCAGCTACAGGTAGCTGAGCTACGTCTCCCAGTCTCTCTCATCCATCTTCTCTATGAAATCCACTAGCAAGCGGACCAGCGCGTCGTTCATGAGCCTACCCTTCTCAGGGGTGGCCTTGCTGGGGTCCCCCGTGGCTCCGTAGGGGGTGAGCTCGTCGAAAGTCCACTTCACCTCCACGTGGCTGGGCAGATCGGGGACCACTCCCCTGGCTCTGGTCATGTCCACGAGGCCGGGGTCCACCCTGAGCATCATGCTGGTCTCTCCCTCGCCGCCGTGGCCCAGGCCGCCCCACACCTCGAAGGTGTCCTCGGGGATCAGCTGGCCCGCTGCCACCCACCAGGCCTCCAGGACGGCTATCTTGAACTCGGGGTGGACTGTCCTGTACTCTCGGGTGGCGGCGTCTATGGCCGAGATGTTGCCGTCGTGGCCGTTGACTATGAGGAGCCTGTTAAGGCCGTGCTTCCTGAGGCTGTCGAACACGTCCCTCAGGACATGCATCAGTGTCTCCGTGCTCAGGCTTATGGCCAGGGGGAAGCTGCTGTAGTGGGCGCTCATGCCGACGGGGATGGTTGGCAGCATGAGGAGGCCCTCGACCCTCCGGGTTACTTCCTTGGCGAGGTGCTCCGCCACCAGGGTGTCGGTGCCGTAGGGCAGGTGGTCACCATGGTACTCGGTGGAGCCCACTGCCAGCACCGCCTTGTGGTATCCGCCGGCCTTGTACTCGTGGCCCAGGAGCCGCAGCAGGGGTTTAGCTTCCTTCATGGTACTTCGTTGGTTGAAGGTACGTTAATACGCTTACGCCCTGCCCACCGCTCGATACTACCATAAACTTGTATGCTGGGACGCGCCAGATTGTGGTGATCGACTTGTCTGGACCCGTTGAAGGATACATGAACGTCGGCAAGTACAGGTTCCACCACCTCCACTGGGGCGAGAAGGGAAACAGCGTAGTGCTGCTCCACAGCATGGGGGTGGACGCCTACAGCATGGACCTGCTGGCCGAGTCCCTGGCGGCCACCCACAGGGTGCTGGCCCTCACCATCCTGGGCCACGGAGACTCAACGGTCCCCACGGAGCCGGTGTCGCTGCCGGACCACGCCGAGCTCCTGTTCACTTGCATGCGGAAGCTGGGGCACACCCCCTGCGTCCTAGTGGGCCACAGCGTCGGGGGCAGGCTCAGCATGATCCTGTCATCGGAGCACCCCGCGGACGTAAAGGGTGTTGTTCTGGTGGACATCGCCCCGCCGGACCCGACACCGAGACCCTACACGATGCAGGCGCCAGCTTCCTTCCGTGACAGGGCGGAGGCCGAGGCCTACCTGAGGCAGAGGTACACACGGTTCACGGAGCACTACCTGATGAACAGGCTCAGGCACGGGTTCGTGGAGAGGCCCGACGGGTCATTGGTGCCCAAGCCCACGGGTAACGAGTACATGAGGGACATGTCCACGGACCTGTGGTCCTACGTGGAGAGGATGAGGGCGCCGACGCTGCTGGTGCTGGGCTCCGAGAGCACCCTGGTGACCCCTGAGAAGCACGCCAGGATGAAGAAGAGTGTACCCGGGTTCGAGTCTCTGACGGTGGAGGGGGCCACCCACATGGTGCCCCAGGACCGGCCCGAGGAGTTCGAGGCCGCCGTCCGGGGCTTCCTGAACAGGATTAGGTGGTAGCCCGACGCCCTAGCTGCCGGAACCGGTCAGGCTCTTCACTTCCTCCAGCGCCTTCACGGCTACCTCTATCATGTCCGGGTCGGGTTCCTTGGTGGTGAGGCGCTGGAATAGGAGGCCGGGGGCCATCAGCGCCTTCACCACGGGTGAGTCCCTGTGCTTATCGCTCAGCTTCAGCAGCTCGTAGCTCACCGACGCTATCACGGGTATCAGCACGAGTCTGTAGGCCAGGCGCATCCAGTAGGTGCTCTGGGGGATCATGGCGAAGAGGGCTATGCTGGTGACCACCGTAAGGAAGAGGAAGCTGGTCCCGCACCTGGGATTAAGCCTAGAGTACCTGGCTACCGTTTCCGTGTCCAGGGAGGCCCCGGCCTCGTGGGCGTTGATGGCCTTGTGCTCGGCCCCGTGGTACTGGAGGACCCTGGCCACCTCCCCCCACTTGGAGATGAGGTAGAGGTACAGGATGAACATGGTGAGCCTGAGGGCGGACTCGACGACGTTGAATAGGATGCCTGTGATGCCCAGGAGGCCTGTGAGGACGTAGGGTATGGCTATGAAGGCGCCGTTGATGGTCACCAGCATCACCACGAGTATCAGGTAGTCGGTGATTGTGAAGGACTCGTCTTCCTCTTCCAGGGCCAGGTTGGCGCTGTGCATCATGCTCTTGACGCCGAAGTACATGGTCTCGAAGAGCATGACGATCCCCCGGATGAAGGGTAGGCCCAGTATGGGGTGCCTGGTTCTGGACTTGACCGTGAGGGTGCTGGTGTTGATGCTGCTGTCGGGTTGCCTGACGCACATGACCATGTGTGACCCGCTGCGCATCATCACCCCTTCTATGAGTGCTTGGCCGCCGAAGGCCAGGGACTCTTCGCTGGGCTTCATGCCGATATTCAACGCGGAACACAATAAAAACCAATGGATCAGGGCCAGCTATTCTAAGATGCGGGCTAGCTCCGACAGGTCTCTGATGGTACGCTCGGGCTTGAACGGGTGGCTAGGCCTCTGCTTGCCATTCCTGTTCACCCAGACGGCTCTGAGGCCTGCGCCCAGGGCTCCGACGATGTCCTTCATGTAGTTGTCTCCTATGTACATGACCTGGTAGGCCTGAGCCCCTGTCCGGCTGAGCAGCGCCTCGAATATCTCCCTGCTGGGCTTGGAGTAGCCCACCTCACCGGATATTATTATGTGTTCAAAGCGGTCCTCCAGGCCCAGGACGCGTATCTTCTCCCGCTGGAGGTCGCTGGGGCCGTTGCTCAGGAGACTGACCCTGTATCTTTGGCTCATTGTCTCTAGGACCTGTGGCGCCTCAGGGTAATGGGCGAAGAGGCGGCTCATGGTCGACCAATGGGCCGCGCTCAGCTCAGCGGCCAGGCCTTTCTCGTCTACACCTAACGCCTTGAGGGTATCCTCTATCTGCTTGAGCCTTATCTCTTTCTCTCCAAGGCCGTTGCTTATCACCAGGTCCACATAACTCTCCTCGTAGGCCTGGTACTGGGCGTCAAAGGCCTGGGCTGCCCTGGATGGCTCTACGCCGCGTGACACAATGCGGTTGACGACTTCCTGGCGGGCGGCATCCTCCGCGGGCGCCGAGTCGCAGAGGGTGCCGTCAAGGTCGAAGCAGAGGATCAGCAAGGTCAATCCACAATGGGTGTCTGCCCCATTATCGGTTTCGGTGCCGGTGACGCTGAGAAGTTACCATAAGCGGGTATGAAATGGTGTAGGGTGGGGCCGCCGCTAGACGCCTTCAACCATCTTATCCATGAGCTCTATGGCCTGGGTGATGTTCTCCCGAGCCATCACCAGGAGAGACCGTATTATCTTGGTCTTGTTCTTCATGGTCTCGATGTCCCGTTTGCAGACCTGGAGCAGGTTGTCCATGTCCTTGAGGTCCTCTATGAGGATCATCTCCTCGGGTTTCTTCTCCTTGTTGCCTACAGCCATCCTAAGTCACGGTATGTATTGTGATTAGGTTAGGATAAAATTATGGATTTGGTGAGCAGGTCTAAGCATGGAAAGTGGATGCTAACCCCGGTTTCTCCGACTCTTCGACCATCGGGCCATGGCCTCGATTATGAGTTACGTGCTGCAACGCTTTGAATAACCTTACCGGGTAACAAATTTTCATTTACTGTTAGCATTATAGTGTCTACAAAATAAGGGGGGTTATTGTTCTGTGGTCTTTTCGTTATTTTCGTCGTGGTCGACTGCCCCTGTCAACAGGGCGAGCTCCGCTATCATGGACTCGATGTAAACCGGGGGCTCATATTCGTCGGGGTTCTCACGTTTGAAGGCCTTGAGTGCAAGCTTGAAGGACTCTAGTGCTTTCTCATATTCTTCGGCGGCCGCGTAGTACTCTCCCATCATGATGTGGCTCTGAGTTGAGCTGGGTTGATCTTTGGTCAATTGTTCAATTACTGTTTGAGCCGCCGTCAAGGCTCCTGCAGCCATGAGGTACCGGGCGACGAAAACCATCTTGTCTTGGGTTGGCTCGGGATCAGCGTCTTTTGAGACTCCCACCATGATGACGTTTGACTCGGCCTCTCCGAGCGTGGCCTTGATCTCATATACGCCCTCGGGTAACGCATCAACGGCCTCTGGGCTCATGCTGTACTCAGCGTAGGCCTGGGTGACGGAGGTAAGTTTAACAGAGTCCTCCTGAGGAGAGCTGTGGAATAGCTCAAGTTTCCATGTGAGTGGCTCCCATTCTTCATCCTTACCGACATGGAATCTTATGGCCTCGTACCATGGGGCTCCGTCTGCGCCGATCTCGGGGGCCTCTACCTCGACTCTTTGGGACTCTAGTCTTTCTTTCTCGGCGTTGTATTCTTCTTCGCTGATCTCTTCTTTCTCGAGGCTCTCGTTGAGCCTGTTCAACTCGTCGTCGAGATACCTGTTGAGTTGTTCGTCTTCCATCGTTGCGGTGTTTGACGCCGCGATGGATAGAAGGGCTGGGTCACCCTTGTACAGGGTGTTTTGGAACTCCTCGTTGATTCTCAAGTATAGGTTTATTTGGGCAGACATTTTTACCAATCCTTCACCTTCAAGTGGCTCCTGCAGTTACCTCTACCGGCGTTAGCGTTGTTGATGTGCCCGGCGCCGGCGTTGTTGAGACCGGTCCCGTTCGTCGTGGTACACAGCGTTGTGCCCGGGTTGTCTAGCCAGGCGACTCGCCCTCTTCCACCTTCGAGGGGTGTTATGCGTACGTAGTGGTGGACGTGGTGCGGTGTGCCGTGGCACCATGATAGTGCGTACCGGTCATATCTCATGAGACACGTTGTGTCCCCGCTTTGAACCCCGTTGACCCGGTTAGCTGACAGGTTCCAGGTTCCATCGCTGCAGTTATGGTTAAGTCCCTCTCCATGGTGCCAGATGTTCAAGCCGTGGCACAGCTCGTGGGCTATCACTCCTGCGAGCCTGTTCGCCGGCTCACGCCGTCCATTACATAGACGTTTGTTGATGCAGACGTGCGTCTTTACCCGTGGGGGGCCGTTGGGCTCCGCCATACTCACCGCACATGACATGCCATAGAGGCCTGCCTGCGTGAACTCCCGTAGCCATAATCCATGCTGTGTTCCTCCGTGGTGTCTACCGTGGTTGAAGTTAATCTCCCTGCTTCTGGTAGTGTTGAAGAGGTCCTCCAGGTACAGGATGTGTATGTCAAGGTTGGTTGCGCCCAGTAGGCCTGTGCCCATGAAGTCCTCGTCGTATATGAAGACGTCCTTCTTCTTCACATTGGTGCGGATGTGTGTCTTGTCGTTGCCCAGGTTAAGCGTCCTTGTTCTGCCAAGTATACGTATCCGGACGTCGCGTTTACCTCCGATGACGAATCCCCTGTACTCCTCGTAGTTGGTTAGGCCGTCGCCGTTTGTGTCGGCTACTGGCTGCCTGTCATCGTCCTTGTTGGGGGCTGCGCCGCTGTCATCCTGTCGAGACGAGTCTGCGATGTCGTTGCTGTTCTCGTCACGGGGTGCCGTGATGTCGTTGGGTCCTTCGCCGCAGTCCTTGTGTTCATCCTGGGGTTCTTCTCTTGGAGGTATCGGCACGGCGTGGTTGGCCATGGCCTCAAGCCTGGCCACTGCTCCGTAGTCCTCGCACCGGAGTACGGGTGTAGCTTCGTGTTTTCTTTCTTTGAGGATGGAGTACAGGTAGTGGTGTTCGTGTTCCGGGTTGTCGCCGGCTACAAGTATCTCCGTGGGGCATTTGTCGTCGAAGGTCTTGTCCCACCGGAAGAGGTACTCCGTCTCCATGCGCTCCTCATAGAAGAAGAGGTCAGGGTTTTCACCTGCGTCCCGCTCGCGCGGATAGTTCATGCAGACGCCTTTCTCCCTTGATACCTTCTTCAGCTTGAACCGTACATGCTTCTTCCTACCGGGGGCCCGCCACTTTCCGTCGATACAGAGATAGGTTTTAGCGAGCGCTGGGAGAACTCCGGCGGTGGCTGTGGGCAGCCATGGTTTAGGCGTCTTCAGTAGATCTATTCCAAGTTTTCTGACGTTGATGGTTAGGTTGAACTCCTTTTTGTCGTCCACATGCTGTGATCCGCTGTCCCTGATCTCCACGGTTATCCTGACGGGGCCCTCCTCGTCTGGGGCTTGCCATATTACGTTCTCGCCATGGTTTCCTCGGGGGAAGCTTCCTTTCTCCGCTGACCATCTATAAACCAATGTGTCGTTGAGGGTCAGGTTACCTGTTGCCTCGCGGATACAGTTTGCCCCGGAGGGTAGACAGCGTAGCACCATGACGTCGTCATCGGTCGCGGATGCCACGAGTTTCACGTAGTCGCCGTACGCGACTTCGCTTAAGGGTCCTGTGACGGAGCCTTCAATCCCGCTTCCAGGCTCCCAAGCCTTCTCAGGTATACACTCAGCCAATATTTCAGGTGGTAGCGGGTTTCCTGCGACAGGCTGTTTCTGTATGGTTATCTCGTAGACTAGTTCGTCTCGCACGTCACCGGGGTCCATGATCTCGTTTGTGCTGCGGTCGATCTCTGTTCGCCCTCTTTCATCGACATCTCGTCTGATCTTCATGTTGATGTAGAGTTCCATCGGCTCGTGGCTTGGTGGCTTGGTGGCGTCGTCGTGGTGCGCGGTGACCTTGATGGTCACGGTTTTTTCTTCTTCAGTTGTCTTGATCTCGGGGGGGAGGAATATGGTCATCGGCCCCTGGTCCGTTTGAGACTCTCGGCCATCGGTCTGAGAGATGAACCCTCCTCCCAGAGCCCCGTCTGCTCCTTGGACGATCTCCCATTCGTATCTGACGTTGGCGAACACGATGTAGGCTTTCGTGCTTGAGGCCTCCGATTTTGGGCAAGTGCAGTGATGGATCAGGGCGTGCCTGTCATAGGCGTGTGCTCTTAACGGCAGCGGATCGTCGGATAGGGTCCTTATTCTACCGGTGGGCCAAACGTTGAGGTCCATGGCCTGGAACATCCACTCGTAGGATAATGCGCACATGTTAGGAGCCATGGTAGGAACGATCGGGGGAGTTATCGGCGGCTCTTCGGTTACTGTTCCAGGTGGCACAGGCTCAGCCACCTTAGGCTTCCTAAGTGTGCTGTAGAGTTCTCCGAGTCCAAGGAGACCCGTGAAGACCATTAATGGTATCAGGTAATCGTTCAACAGCCAAATGATCTTCAGTAGAATCATCTCTGTGACGAAGAGCTCGCCTCTCGCTGTGGCGCCACCGCCCGATACCGTGAACGGGTAGCTGCCTGGAAGTACGTATTTCCACGCGGATATTTCTATTACCAGTGAGTCTCCGGGGTAGATGGGTCCTCCTGACAGGGATATGACGTTCCCTGCCTGCGTATGGGTCCAACCGGAGGGGGACTCAACTACGAGAAGGCTGTCAGCTATGTAGTCGTCGAATGTGAACGCCACGAATCCTATGGGGTCTTCGCCCTCAACGTAGACGTATGTTAATGTTCCTTGGTACTCGATTGGTCCAACGTATACGCCAACTACGTTTGCGAACGCTGCGATCAGGCTGATTATTATCATTAAAATCAGCGGTAGTCTTAATGTTCCCAATGAAAACACCAGTCTAGGTTGGGAATAATTACTATGTAATTATATTAGAGGTTTATGTTGACAGATGAGTTGGCGCGTTTTAATGGCTAACGGCACGGCGATCCTGAACCACGCTGCATTTATGGTGGAGGCAGTACTTTGTTTTCTCTAAAGCCATGGTTTCAACTTCCACCAATTAGGTTCACGGTACTAGTTTACCGGGAAATGAGGATAAAATTATGGCCCCACACACACGCGGCTAATATCCATCATCAATCATTCACATAGATGAGGCTTATGCAAAAGTTTCTTTGTGGTTATGTCTTACGAGTATCGGGTGGAACTGAGGATAAGACTATTTAGTGGGCCTATTACACGTGCGTTTGTCATCATTCTCTTTCAAAGAGCAAGTAATGACTGATTGCTCCAGGATTTCCAGCGGCAGTATAACTGTGGAGACTCCAGCCATTCCTTTGCCTTTCCTCAATTGCTCTTCCAACATCCCTATGGTGACTAACTTCCACGCATTCCCATTCTTTCAACTTACCATCACTTCTTTTATCATTTAAACAAATTATATATAAAAATATTTGATTGTTCACGCGCAAAGGACGGTAGAAACCAGAACTATGTGTGTGTGGGGGATAAAATTATGGATTACACGCGGTTCGTTATTTCCATTTTTCTCTATTCACTAAGCCGATTGCCAGAAAGGCGGCACCCATGCCACTCATCCCGAAGAAACCAGAGTTACCCGTTGACGCGAACAACGCTACACCCGCCGGCAGAAAGGTGATCCCTATCACGAAAAAAGCCCTGTAGTTTACCGCCTTCTGGTCTCCGCTTCTCCTTTTCTTCAGGACGAGTAACCCAACTGCCAGACCAGTTAATGATAATCCGAGTACCGATAATTGTAGAGCGTCTACCATGGGGGTAGGAACAGGATTCAGGTTAATATCTCATATTGAGCATCGGTTTAGGAAAAACAGGACTGGCTGAGGAAACCTAAACCCCAAGAATGATGAATCATGGGTGGGCATAATCCCGGGTTTTTTGAAGATGAACAGAGGCCTATGGCTCTAAGGTTCCTGGAGCTTCTCCCCCAGCGCCTCCGCCCACCGCCTCACCTTCTCCGGGTCCACAAGATCCACGGCAGTCTTGCCAAGGACCCTTATCCGGCCGCCGAAGCCTTCCACCGCCACCAGGTTAAGATTACTATGCTTCTCCCTGATGGGGTCCATGTACTTCCTCACCGCGTCGGGGTAGCTTTCCTCGGCCCCCGCCTCGTTGGAGGACAGGAAGACGGCCACCGGCTTGCCCCCGAAGTCGTTCCTAAGGTACTCTAAGCCTCTGCGGTAGACACGCTGCGCCCGGACCCCGGACCCCACGATAAAGAAGTCGTACTTCTGGGGGTCAGGCTTCTTTCCCTGCTTGATGTCCACTAGTTCCACCTTGTGGCCGTACTTCTCTCGCAGTGTCTCCGCTATGATCTCTGCGTACTCCTTGGTGACGCCGCCGGAGGACATGTAGGCAATGAGGGTTCTCTTTTCTCCGTTCAATGCAAGCACCTGATAGGTCTACAATGTGCGCCGGCTACATAAAAATACATGATTCAGGCCCGCCCGCTAGACTGACTTGTCAGCTTGCCACCGCGTCCATCCCAGGTTTTAAAAACCCATGGACCCAAAAGCACAGCATGACCGCCGATAAAAAATTAGGTGAACCCATGAACGCCGTCGACGCCGCCAGGACCGCCCTCATCGTCACCAAGGGTGCGACGGTGGGCGAGAGCATGATCGTTTTCTGCGACCCGGAGAAGCGTGAGCTCGGCAAGATGTTCGCCGACGCCGGCATCGGTCTCGGCCTCTGGACCCGGCTCGTCATCCTGGAAGCCGGGGAGGAGGCCCGGAAGAAGCTGGACGAGCGCACCAAGGAGGTTCTAACCTCCAGCAAGCCCGACCTCATGGTCAACGTGTTCAGGAGCAGGGACGAGGAGACCACCTACCGCATCCAGTTCATGAGGATCGAGAGGCGCAGGACTGACAGGATCATCCACTGCCCGGGAATCACCATGGACATGTTCACCGAGGGCGCCGCCGCCCTCACCGAGGAGGGGTACGAGGAGATGTTCGCCTTCGGCAACAGGCTGAGGGACGCGTTGAAGGGCACCCACAAGGTGCATGTCACGTGCCCCCGGGGCTCAGACTTCACCCTGGACCTGGGCGGCAAGGAGTTCCAGGTGGAGCAGGGCACCAACATACCCACGGGGGAGATCAACGTCATGCCCCCCATAGGCGACAGTTTCCAGGGCAAACTGGTGTCCACGTCCGGGGGCACAGGCAAGCTGTACACTGAGACCCCGGCTGAGATATACTCCAAGGACGGCCTCGCCGGTGAGGTCAAGTGCAAGAGCGGGCACGTGAGGGACAGGATTCTGGTGGAGCTGAACAGGGACCCGGGGGCCCGGTACCTGGGGGAGTTCGCAATAGGCATCAACCCCAGGGCCAGGATAGTTGACGCCTTCATCGAGGCCGAGAAGGTGGTGGGCACCATCCACGTGGCCTTCGGCGGAAGCTACAGGCCCTCCAAGACTCACCTGGACCTCCTCATCGAGAACCCCACGGTCACCGCGTACAGGAGCGACGGTGAGGGGTTCACGGTGATGGAGCGTGGCCGGATAATGGTGTAGGGTCTCGCCGTCCCCTAATGGTAGAAAAATTCGTCATTAGGGGGTACCCCCCCTACCTTTTTTGCACATTAGGTAATGCGCCGTGTCTGGTGGGCTCTACCCCTCCTTCTTCCTGGGGCCAGGTGCTGGTGAAGTTTTCCTAGGGGTGGCTTATACCGTCCTAGAGGGTATAAGGCGGAAAAAAATTCCATCTTTTGCTTCATGTTTTTGCTTCTATAAGGCTCCTCCTCTGAGTGGAGCTCAGGATGCATAGTGTCGAGGGCCTCGACTTTTATCAGTGAGCGCCTTTCACGTATCGGATTGCCCGGGGATTATCCTGTCCAGGAAGCCTCCTCTCTTTCTCTGCTGCTTCCGGTGAGCCTCGGTTGCCTTGGCGATGGCCTCAGACATACTTCTTAGTTGCTCGGGGTCCACGTCCAGTCTGAGCATGGTGTTGAGCGTCTGGATGGCGTCCACGGCCCCCTGGTAGTCGATGCTGCCTATCAGGCGGGTGGGTACGAAGATGGTCGTCCACTCGACGCCCCCCCGGATGGCCTCGTCCATCAGCGAGGCGTTGACCCCCGATATGGCGCCGTCCATTATGGGCTGGATGCCGAGGCCTTGGAGGTTCTTGTCCCCCGTGGTGAAGCCGTAGACTCCCTTCTGGGCGAAGGGGAAACCCTCCAGGGACACTATCTCCTTCAGGCCTTTCTCCTTGAGCCAACCCATGAGCGTCCGGCCAATGGCCCAGGCGGAGTCGCCCTGTAGCATGGACTCGGTGACCAGGAACATGTGGTCGTCTGGGGCGTCGGTGTAGATGCGGAAGCTGTGGGCGGGTCTGCCCTCCACGAGGATCATCATTGGGGGCATCGCGTCGCCTCTGAGGTGCCCCACCTGCCTGTAGCCCTTGGCTCGGGCCGCGTACATGAGGGATGTGCTGCCGATGAAGCCGGCCCCCGCGAAGCCCGTCACCACTGTGCGCTTCTTTATGGGTATCTCTGAGAGTTCAACTATCTCTATGCTTGACAATGTGTACGCCTGTGATCAAGTATGTTATTATTATAAATAACATGTATGCAACATGCATGAAGGCGCCAATGTCTTAACAACGGCGCACATGTGAAGGAACGAGCTAGTCTGTAAGCTGCATTATTTTGAGAACCTAGATGGTAGTTGGGGGGTAGATTTGAGCAACCGACCTCGGGGCTATGAGCCCCATGGGCGCGGGCGAGAACCACTTTTCTCGTCATAACGGGGTCGTCAAAAAGGGTTTTCTACTCCACCTTTGAATACCTAGTGAGAAAAAATGAGTGCCGAAGACATTGAAGAGGTAATCCTCCAGGCTTTGAACCACGTCGAGAGAAGAAACATCATGAAGATAATAAACGCCCAAGAGATGGGAGCGGCCTACAGCGAGATCCTCGGCGAGCTGGGGATACCCACGGGTACCCTGAACTATCATCTGAAACAGCTGGAAGGCTTCATCGAGAGGAACAATGAGAGGAGATATTGCCTGACTCCCTTGGGAGAGAGGTCGCTAAGCGTTCTGATCTCGATGAACGAAGATATTGGTAAGGGCTACGGGAGCTATCTCCAAGCAGCTCGGGTCTCCCAGAGTGGCAGCATCCACCCGACAGTGACAGGGCTCATCAACATAGGAATAGTCTTTGACTGCCTCTGCCTGCTCATCTGGGGCTATGCGGGCTACATGACCCTTATCGAGGATGGCCCCATC
>DATKWY010000343.1:0-5323 GCA_035529295.1 Candidatus Desulfaltia sp.
TATGATGACCATGGCGATGTGGACGCCCCACGGGTCCCCGTCTGTGAAGATGTAGACGGGGAGGTCGTGGTCGTGGGACAGCCTGTTGATGATGCCCCTGGTGCTCCTAGGGCTCTGGCCGGCGGTATGGACCAAGATGGCGTTAAACCGCTTGTGGGCCCTCTCCTCCACCAACCTGGTGAACATGGCGCCCTTCTCTACCACCAGCACCTTGTCGGCGCCGGTCTCCACGAACTCGCTGCTGGTGAGGGCCGGCCCGATCATGACACCGTCGGGGTGGTCCGTCAGGTTCATCCTACGGCCCTCGTAGCCGGGCACCGTGTACTCTATGGTGAGGTCGCCGAAGATGGCTGACCGCTCCTCCGGGAAGATGTGAAATTCCTCCCGCGCCCGGTTGAGGGCCACCTCCAGGTCGGTGATGATGTTATCCGACTCGGTCTGGTCGTTATACTCTATGTCCCGCTGGCCTCGGGCCGAGTAGTAGACCTCCCTCAGGGTACTGGTCTTCCTCTGCCTGACAAGCTCCTTGCTGAACCAAGCCGTCCATACGAGCTGGGTGAAGGGGCGGATGTGGCGTATGTTGCGGCTGTGGCGCCTTATCATCCTGGGCCCCAGCACGTACTGGCGCTCCTCGGGGTCGTATAGGATGTTGTCGGTGCTGCGGCTCTGCATGTGGATCCAGGGGAACTCCTTGTTGTTGATCTGCTCGTGGATGAGGTTACCCATCTGGGTCAGGCTCTGCTCCATGGCGAGCCTTCTGCGCTCCGATTCACTCATGGGCTTCTTCGACAATCTCGGGGACCTCCTCTAGCTTCTTCTCTACCTCGGGGATGTTGGCGCTCACCATGTCAAGCAGGGGCTCCACGTCCGGTATGGGCTTCCCCGCAAGCTTGGACGCGAACTCCGCTATCTTGGGCAGGTAGTTGTTGAATATGTTGAGGCGCCGCCGCTCCCGGGCTATCCTGAACTTGCGGCTGATGTATACGCGGACCCCCCTGGACGCCTCGCGGATGGCGTTGGTGATCTCCCGCTCCACCTCGGGCTGGTCCGCCATGTACTCCTTGCCCACGCTCTTGTAGGGTATCTTGGTGCTGCACACGTGAACAGCTATCACCAGAGACGTATCCGACTCCACCCTGTAAGTCTTCCAGTTGATGTTCTTGTTGGCCGCCTTCCAGACGACCCCGCTGCTCTCGTCGAACAGCAGCGGAATCCTGTTGGCGAACCTGTACAGGGTGATCCCTGCACCGTGAGTCTTCCTGACGGTAGGCCCGGTGGCAACGGCGGCCTCCACGATGAACGGAAAGCCCAGGTAGGTGCTGGGCTTACGGGTCACCACCTTGATGTAGTCCTCGTCGGTGAGGCCCAGTTCCTTCCTGATGCCTGTCTCAAGCAGCTCCTCGCCGATGGGGCTCAGGCAGCTGGCGTCGGGCCTCTTGAAGTCCGTGTAGTCCTTGGTGGCGCGGACAACCTTCACTATGTCGTCGGGGCTCAGGTTTCTGGGCTTGGCGCCTGGGTTCATCCCGGCGAACTCCAGGAACCGGTCCGCGGTGGTAGGGCCGATGCCCTGGAAGTGGGTCATCATGAACTCTTTGAGGTTCTTGGCCTTGGTGGTGCTTATGAGTCTTCTGAAGGTCTCCACGTCCACGCCGTGGGGGTGGTGCTCCACCGCCTTGGGCAGAGGAGGCATCTTCTCCGTGCCCCTCTCGAACCTGTAGAGCCTGCCACGGGGGTCCACGAAGGTTAGGTCCGCGTCGGGGTTCACCATGGCCGTCTGCTTCAGGTAGTCCAGGAGCCTGTACATGATGCGGCTGTAGTCTCCCTCCATCTGGAGCTCCAGGGCGACGCCCCTCCAGCCGCCCGGGTTCTGCTTGACGCTGTGCTTCAGGATGTTGGCCTGGTTGTTCTGGATGTCGATCATCATGACGAACTCGTGGATGTCGCCGCCGGTGCTGCTGTTGACGATCATGGGCTTGTGGGTGGTGATCTGGCCATATAGGAACGCCATGGTGCCGCCGAGGCCGAATGTGCCCCTGCTCTGCTTTAGGGTGTACTTGCTTCCGTAGAACACGGACCCGAAGGCCTTGGGTAGGTGCTCCTCGGAGACTCCGGTGCCGTTGTCCTCGATCCTGAGCAGGTAGATTGTGGTGTCCCCGCTGTGGCTGCCCCCCACCTCGCTTATCCTGATGAATATGTCGGGAGGCACCCGCTGGACCTCGCAGGCGTCCAGGCTGTTCTCCAGGAGCTCCCTGAAGGCGGTGTAGGTGGCCCTGCTGGGATTGCTGAATCCGGCGAGCTCCCTGTTCCTGTAGAAGAAGTCCGAGGGGCTGATGGACTGGTACTCTACTTGTGTCATCTGGCCTGCGGTATCCTCCCTTCTAATGCTGAATGATACCTGCTAAGAATATTAAAGCACATAGGTACAGAGATCACGGCATAGTTAAGGCTTCAGTTAAGTATGATTGTTAATGGGTGTAGGTTTTAACATGATTAAAGCAAAGAAAGGAGGGTGGCCCCCGTTCAACCGTCATCTTCTCAATTCGTTAAACCGTGCCGCGTCACGGTACATGGCGCTACCATGGAAGGTGAGGACAGCCACTTCGCTCCCCTCCGCCCACAGCTTGGACCCTACGCTGTCCAGAAGGCGGTCGGGGAACCTGGTGGCTCCGAAGAGCCGGGAGTAGGTGACCCCTGACCCCGGTACGGGCTCCTCCCGGGCCAGGTCCACCACCGGGGTGAAGCCGGCCCTGAGCATGGCTTGACGGATCATCCGCGTCTTTTCGGGACTGAGGGGTGAACGGGTCTCCCAGAAGACCTGGGCGTCCCCTGCGGCTGAGCTCTTCAGCACGGCCTCGGTCTCATGCACCTTGGCCTCGTCCACGTGAAGGCTGGGCGGCGTCTGGAGGACCAGCATGTCCGTTCGGAGGAGCCCGAGAACCTGACCCATCTTATCCAGGGTCCGATAGGTCTCCTCCTGGGGTCCGAGTCCCAGCTCGTGGGTGGCTCTCCTGTGGCACTTCACCGAGAAGGTGAAGCCTCGGGGTGCGCGTCTCCTCCAGGACCTGACGGTTGAGAGCCTTGGCATGTGGTAGAAGGTGGTGTTCACCTCCACGAAGTTGAAGAGCCTTGTGTAGGCTTTGAGCCGGTCTCCCTCCGCGCCGAGGTAGTCCCATCCACCGGTCCCCACCAGGACCGTGGCGCCTGGGGCTGGGGGCTCGGCCTCAAGGAGCATGGTTTTTCCTGTAACCTGGCCTGTAGACCGTGATGTAGTTACCGTTGCCGCCCTCCATCCGTCTCCACTTCAGACCTCGTCCCCCGAGAACCTCGGTGAACAGGGTCAGTTGCTCTTCTCTCAGGGCCTCTGCCTTCAGCCTCCAGCGCCAGCCGTCGTCGTCCCGGCTCCCCTCCCACACCCAGGGGATGTCCAGGAACATGTTTCCCCCGAAGGTGACGGGTAGCCCCCCGTCCCGGAGGGCTTGGAAGGTCTGGATGGCGTCGTCGTACTCCAAGGCTTCACCACCCGATGGTTGGGGGCGGCGGGTATAAACGGGGCGCAGGCTGGGGGGGATGGGGGGTCAATGAAATACTCGTGTTATTTTTCTTTTGACCTGCTTCTCCGTGTGGGCTCGTACCAGAGCTCTCCCCGGTCCTTCTTCAGCTTCCGCCTGACGGCGTATAGGTGGTTCCAGACGGTCTTGTGGAAGGCGCCGTTCATGAGCATCTCCGCGGCCTCCTTGGCGATGGGTATCATCTCGTAGGCGCCTATGATGGTGACTGTGCCACCGTACACGCTTATCTGGCACTCGGTGAGCTGCTCCAGGAGGGCCCTGCTCTTGCCCTCCCTGCCGATGATCCGGCCCTTGATCCTGTCCTGGTTGCCTCGGCTGGAGCCCACGTAGTCCTCCAGGTCCAGGACCAGGATGTCGGTGTCCTCGTTGAGCAGCGTCAGGGCCTTCTGGGGGCTGAAGCCTCGGCCTATGGCCTGGACGATGTTGCGGACAGTGAACAACACCGACACGTCGGTCTGTTCCGGCTGGGGGACTATCTCCACGTTCCCGGTCTCGCTCTCCACTGTGAGGTCCACCTGGAAGGTGGTCTCCAGCCGCTGCTTGGTCCTGCCGCTGGGTCCTATGAGGACGCCCACCCTCTCCCTAGGTATCCGTATAAAGGTCCGTTGCTCCACCTGTTATCCACTCCTTAAGCTCCTCAGGGTCCCTGGTGTCGGCGCCCAGGCGCCTGAAGTAACCGTTGACGTTGTCTATGTCGCGCTCTATGAGCATATTGGCCATGGGGTGAACCGTCAGCATGGCTTGGCTCACGTCGAATATGACGGGCGCCTCCTTATAGTTCATTATGTTGTACTCGCTGAGGTCTCCGTGGGCCAGGCCCGCCCTCTGCCAGAGGAGCCGCATCCCGTCCAGCACGGCCTCGTAGAAGGCCTGAGGGTCCTCGGGATCCAGCTCCCTCAGGAGGGGCGCCGGCTCCCCGTCCTCCCCTATGAAGGTCATGACCAGGATGTTCCTGTTGAACTCTACGGGCCGGGGGCTGTTGACGCCGGCCTCCTCGCATAGCTGGAGGTTGTTGAACTCCTTCTGGGTCCACGTGTAGATGAGGCTGCGGGGGCTCCTGCGGATTCTGCCGAAGCGGGGGTCTCCTTGGATGTACTGGAACATCCCCTTCCTGAACTCGGCGGTGTGAGTGTAGTATATCTTGACGGCCAGCTCTGCCCCGTCGGGCGCCGTGGCGTAGTAGACCCTGGCCTCCTTGCCGGCCTTCATGACGCCGTGGAGCTTGCCTACGACGCCCCTTTTCAGGAGCTTGTACATCCCCTGGATGGTGAGGCGGTCGAAGACCTCCTCTATTACCTGGAAGTCCTCGCGGTTCTTGTCCTTGAAGAGGGCGTCCTCCTCGTATTCCCTCTCCAAGCGGTCGCCGATCTTTTCGGGGTCTCTTTTTCGGGGCACCTGTGTGACTCCTCTACTCCATGGTGAGTATGCCCTTGCGGCGGAGGTCATCCACCTGGTTGGCGGTGTACCTGTGGAAGATCTCGCCCCTCTCGTCGCTCTGGAAGTCCCAGGGAGACACGAGAACGATGTCGCCCTCTCTTATCCAGGTGCGGCGCTTCATCTTGCCCCTGATCCTGCAGATTCTTACGTGGCCGTCCTGGCACTTGACCAAGACGCGGTCGAAGCCTAGGAGCTTCTGGACGACTCCTACGACGTCGTTCTCACTGGGGTAGACCAGGACGCGCAGATCCTTCTCGCTGAGTACCTTCTTTTTCCCCATCCGCCACCCTCTAAACGTGAATACAGTGATAAGGTGC
>DATKWY010000344.1:0-2906 GCA_035529295.1 Candidatus Desulfaltia sp.
GATAACCCTGAACCTGGACATGATAACACTGGAGGGACTAGACTCTAATAATGGTTAAGGGTTGAGGTTGCGGGTAGGTCTCCGCCTGCCGTGCCTGGGCTTCTTCTCAGGCTCCTTCTTGGCCCGGGCCAGCACCTTCTCCAGGGCCGCCACCAGGCCGTCGAAGGCCTCCATGAGGCCCCAGCCCTCATTCTCGGCGTTGAAGCTCACCTCCGGTCCCAGGGCCCGGGCAGTGAGGCTGTACCGTGTGCGCTCCCCCTGGGTCCGCTGCTTCTTGACGGTGATCCGCACCTCCGTTATCCCGGGTTGCATCCGGAGGCTCTTAACGGCCACGCGGCGCACCTTCTCCTCGGCCACGGCCCTCTCGAAGAAGTCCTCCTCCGTGATGCCCACGATGTAGACGGGGAGCACCTCCTCGCCTCTCAGGTCGTACACATGTTGCAGAAGCTCTCGGGGCGTGATGATGCCCAGGACTCCGCCCTCCTCGTCCACCATGACGCAGGCGCTCTTATCCCGCCTGGTCATCTCCCTGGCCACCTGGAGAGCGTTTGCCTCGCTGCCCACGGTGAGGGGCTGGGTGTCCATGATGCCGCTCACCTGGCCCGGGAGCTTGGATACCTTCTCCCCCACCCTGTCTCCCCGTTTGGTCTTGCCGGCGGGTGTTATGAAGGCGTGGACTATGTCCTTGGCGGTGATGACCCCCCTCAGTTTACCGTCCCTGGTCACGGGAATATGGCTTATGCCATTGTCCAACATGAGACTCCGGGCCTGAGCTACCCCGTCCTCCGAGGTGAGGGTGGTGACGGGGGACTTCATAATGTCCTTGGCGGCCACATCTTTAAGCTCGGTGACGCCGGTCAACGCGTCCAGGAGGTCCGACTGGCTGATGATGCCCCTCAACTCCCCCCGCTCAACCACAGGTAGAGCCCTGACGCCGTTCTCTATGAGGGTCTCCGCCACCTCGATGACCGTGAACCCCGGGTCTACTGCCCCCACCTGCTCCCAGATGCTCTCCACCTTGGTGCGGTCAGGCTGGTCCACCCCCAGCAGGTCACGAACCGTGACGATGCCCACGCGACCCTCACCTGAGGCAACGGCCTCGTACCTGCCCGTGTCCTTCAGGTACCCCAGCACCTTGCTGGCCTGGTCGTCGAGGCTGAACACGCTCCCCGGGTTGTGGAAAAGCTCAGTGATCTGTGTCTCGGCTAGCTCAACAAGTGTCTTTGTCAAGATCAGAAACCCGTTACATTATTGGGATCAGCGGGATAAATAGATATCATTCACCCTGGCAACAACTTTTAAACCGGCCCCCCGCTCCGTGAGTAGCGAACCATGTGCACCCTCATCCTCCTGTACAGGCTCCTGGAGGACTACCCCCTCTTGGCCCTCCACAACAGGTACATGGGCAGGGACACCGCTGAGAATCCCCCACAGAAGATCGGTGACGTGATCTGCCCCATAGACGTGTCCTCAGGGGGAACCTGGATCGGCTTCAACAGCCGCGGCCTGCTGCTGGCCGTGACCAACCAGGAGACCCAGACCATGGACAAGCCGGGCCGGAGCCGCGGCCTCCTGGCCCTGGACATCCTGGGGGACTGCGGCACAGCCGACGAAGCCAAAGACGTATTGCTGGACCCAGCCAACAGGAAGCCGTATCGGACGGGTAACTTCGCCGCCGTGGACGCCCGCAAAGCCTACCACGTGGTCTGGGACGGCGGAACCCACCTGTTCTCAGTCAGGCCCGGGGCCTATGTCATGAGCACCGTCACCCCGGTCCCAGAGGTGGAGTGGAGCGACCGCAGCCGAAGAATCTACGAGAGCTCCGAGAAGAGGGTCAGGAGGGCCCACCAGCTCCTGGACGATTACAGGCCGAGAAGCGTAGAGGAGGCCATCAGCACATTGATGAGGGTCTCAGCCGACCACCACCACGGCAAATCGGAGTCCAGCATCTGCTTCCACCACCCGGAGCACAGGCAGACCAGCAGCACCATCATGGCCCTCGGGGAGAAGCCCAGGGTCCTCTACTGCCCGGGCAACCACTGCGAGAACCCCTACACCGACTATAGCTAAACTCATCCCACCCGATAACCATATCTCGTTAGCCCTACTACCTATTTTCAGGTGAAAACCGTGAGCCGGATAGGGCTGCTCCTTCCGTCAAGCAACACCACCATGGAGCCCGACTTCATCAGGATGGCGCCGGAGGGCGTCACAGTCCACTCGGCCAGGATGCTCCTGGAGGACGTGACCCCCGAGAGCCTGGAGAGGATGGCCGGGGAAGCCGAGCAGGCTGCAAGGCTGCTATCCACGGCGGACGTGGACCTCATGGTCCACGGCTGCACATCAGGCAGCCTCATCAGAGGCGTGGAGTGGGAGACGAGCCTTGTGCGCAAAATTGAGACAGCCTCAGACACCCCAACTATGACCACGGCAGGCGCCGTAGTAGAAGCCCTCAGAGCCCTCGGCGCCCGAAAAATTCGGGTCTTCACACCCTACACGGACCCTGTAAACCGGCTCGAGAAGACTTTCCTAGAGGCCCACGGCTTCCAAGTGGCCTCCATCAGGGGCCTGGGCCTCGTGGACAACCTTAAGATCGGGAGGGTCACCCCGGCGGAGATAGAGAGGCTTGTAGACCCCGGGCCGGGGGCCGACTGCCTTTTCATCAGCTGCACTAACCTCCCCGCCGTACCTCTGGTCCAAGCCCTGGAGGAAAAACACCGGATGCCAGTGGTCACCAGCAACCAGGCCTCCATGTGGGCCTCCCTCAAGAGGCTCGGCAAGCCAGGCGTCGAAGGATACGGAACCCTACTTAGAGACAACTAGGTTAAAAAAAGAGAATTCCCAGCCACTGAGAACAAAAAAAGAGGAGACTAGATCTCCTTCCCGACCTTCTTCTCCTTGGCCAG
>DATKWY010000345.1:0-4372 GCA_035529295.1 Candidatus Desulfaltia sp.
GACAGGCTGTCCCTGGTCTGCGAGGGTGAGCCCTTCGCGGTCATGGATGTGGAGGAGAAGTACGGCTGGGACAGGAAGACCCACTGTGAGAGCATCTACAGGACCACGGACCCGGCTCACCCAGGCGTAGCCAAGACCCACGAGATGAAGGAGACCCTCGTAGGGGGATGCGTCGAGGTCTATGAGCCCTCACCCGGGAAGTTCCCCAAGTACCGCCTAAAGCCCCGGGAGACCCGGTTCCTGTTCAGGGAGAAGGGGTGGAGGACGGTGGCCGGGTTCCAGACCAGGAACGCGCCCCACATAGGCCACGAGTACGTGCAGAAGACGGCCTTGGCCTTCGTTGATGGCCTCTTCATCAACCCGCTGATAGGTAAGAAGAAGTCAGGGGATTTCACGGACGAGGTGATACTGGAGACCTACGAGGAGGTCATCAGGCACTACTTCCTCAGGAACAGCGCCACCATGGTGACCCTGGAGATGGAGATGAGGTACGCGGGCCCCAAGGAGGCCATACACCACGCCATCGTCAGGAAGAACTACGGTTGCAGCCACTTCATAGTGGGCCGCGACCACGCCGGCGTCGGCACCTACTACGGACCCTTCGAGGCCCAGGAGATATTCGAGGATTACCCGGACCTGGGGATCATGCCCATCTTCTTCCGCAACTTCTTCCACTGCAGGAAGTGTGGGGGTCCACAGAACGACAAGATCTGCCCTCACGGTGCGGAGGACCATGTGAACTACAGCGGCACCAAGATGAGGAGCCTGCTGTTGGAGGGGAAGAGGCCGGACGAGACCATGATGAGGCCCGAGGTGGTGGACGTTATCCTGCGCCACGCGGAGCCCTTCAACCCCTAAACCTCATTATACTTATCAGCAGCGGAGCACCAGTTTGTGGGATCGAGATGGCTAACAAGATAAAGGCATCCCACATCCTGGTGGAGAAGCAGAGCCAGGCGCTGAAGATCCTGGAGGAGCTGAAGACGGGCGCCGACTTCAAGGAGCTGGCCAAGAAGCACAGCACCTGCCCCAGCGGTAAACGGGGCGGCGACCTGGGCAGCTTCGGCAGGGGCCAGATGGTTAAACCCTTCGAGGAAGCAGCTTTCGCCCTGAACATGGGGGAGACCACCAAGGAGCCCGTGAAAACCCAGTTCGGGTACCACATCATCAAGAGAACTGGTTAAAAGACCACAGTAATGCTCTCAGCAGTCTCCCCCAGTCCTTGGGGATGTCCCTGAAGGCGTCGCACTCAAGCCAGCACGTGGGGCACCCGAGGCGGCCTATGATTTTCCGCGCCTCCTCGGCCTCACCCGATGACAGTATCTCTCTTAGGGGCGTCTCGAAGGCGTTACCCATTCGATGGTTCATGACGATGCAGGGATAGACGCCCCCAGCCGCGTCTATGAACACGGACTCCTCCGCCGCCGAGCACGCCATCGAGCGGCCCTCAGCTATGAACTCCGTCATGCCCTTCAGGTACGCGAGGCTGGTCAGGCCTCTGAGGGGTCCCTTCTCCTCTTTGACCCAGGAGGCCAGCTGCTTGACCACCGGCTCCATGTCCTCCGCGGTGATCTGCCTCGTCTCGCCCAGGTTCTGGTAGTAGTGCTCGCTGATGTTGACGGGTCTTACGCTGAACTCGGCGCCGTACTGGCCGGACATCTTCTGGATTATGGGGGCCTGCTGATAGTTGGCGGTCGTCAAGGTGAAGCCGGTGGATAGGTGGAGACTGGGATACTTTTTCTTAAGCTCCGACAGCAGCCTCAGGGTCGTCATGGCGAGCCTGAAGCTGCCGTCTATGCCTCTCTGGATGTCGTGGGACTCGCCCTCACCGTCCAGGGACAAGGTTACCCCCAGCCGGGGCTCGTCGACGTTGAGAAGCATCTGCTTCGTCATGTCGGCGACCTTCTCGGGGAGAAGCCCGTTAGTCGGGATCCAGATCATGCAGTAGGGCAGCGCGTCGTGGACGGCCTCCACTATCTCCGGCAGGTCATCCCTGAGGAAAGGCTCCCCCCCTGTGAGCTGGATGAACCTCAGGTGCCTGAGCGTGGCCCTGTTGTCGTGGAGGAACCGGGTGATCTGTTCGAGGGGCGGGTCGGGGCGGGGGTCCATCTTCCATATGTTGCAGGTGTTGCAGCGCCCGTTGCACCTGTTGGTGACGGCAAGGTTGCTGATAGCTGTGAGGGGCCTTGACATTGAATCCATTATATTTATTTTCGTAGATAAAACTTGACCGCCAGCTATTTACAGAGGTCGCGCATTGGATACCTCGACCGAGATGAAGATCAAGAAGATAGACCACCTGCACTTCTTCACCACGGACCTGGACGAGGCCATAGGGTTCTACGAGGACCTGGGCTTCACCCTCACCCACAGGCTCCAGCACGGGGGAAGGGAGGCAGCGCAGCTTGTTGCGGGCGGTGTCACCGTGGACCTCAACGAGACCAGGGCCGCGGACAACCCCGGGTACAGTCACTTCGCCGTACAGGTAGACGACCTGGACGAGACGTACGTAATGTTGAGAGAAAAAGGATACGAGATGGACGGCCCGACGTATAACCAGGACACTAGGAGGTGGATTCTGACGGTGAGAGACCCCAACGGGTTCCTGGTGCAGATGGTGAAAGCAGATGAGTAAAACTACTGGAGTAGCAGAGATGAAGGTTTACGTGGTCTGCGACCTGGAGGGCGTCGCCGGGGTCGTTGACTTTAGGAAGCAGTGCATGGAGGATGGCGCCTACTACCAGCAGGCCATCAGGCTAGCCACCCTTGAACTAAACGCGTTGGTGGAGGGCGCCCTCGAGGGCGGCGCCACAGAGGTCTACGCATGGCCGGGCCACGGGGACTTCCCCGGCGGCATCGACGTGGAGCTCATCCACCCCGAGTGCAGGCTAGTCATGCACGCGGGAGACGGGGGCCCTGCGGGGATCGACGGCTCCTTCGACGCCATGGTGCTCCACGGGCTCCACGGCATGGCTGGCTCCGAGAACGGCGTCCTGTCCCACAGCTTCATGCCGTTCCTGAGGAACGTCTGGCTCAACGAACTGAAGATAGGTGAGATCGCCATGAACATGATTAGCTTCGGTGACCACGGCGTCCCGACGGTCATGGTCACGGGGGACCAGGCCGCGGTGGACGAGGCGAGAGCCCTTGTCCCCGGCGTCGAGGGAGCGGCGGTGAAGTGGGGCCTGGAGGAGAAGCACAGGCTCGGCGCCCTCTCGGTGAGGAGGGCGGTGTCCCTCTCACCAGTGAAATCCAGGAACCTGATAAGAAATGCAGCTAAGAGGGCCATGGGGCGGATCGGCGCAGTCGAGCCCTTCACCATGGCGCCGCCCTACACCATGAGGGTCGAGTACACGGAGGGCAAGTACGCCGAGGCTGCGGCGATGAACTCCGGAGTGCAGAGGATAGACGAAAACACTGTGACACAGACGCGCAGCAGGCTTCAGGAACTCGTACTTTGATCTGTTTCACACACGACTCCTCACCCCAAGGCTCCGCCCCTCTTATAACGGGGCCTCTGAGAGTGAAGCTGTGCAGCGTCAGTTGCTGGAGAGGCCGAGGGTGGGCGAGTCAACCATGCACTTCTTCCTTAAACAGGTGGGGAGGCTGTTCCTCCTCAACCAGGGGTGCCACACCGTGGAGACCGAGGTCAGGCTCAACCAGCTGGGCCTCCAGCGCCTGGACGAGCTGGACAACAAGAAGATAGTGGACGTGCTCGGCGTAGGTCTCAGGCACAAGCCCTACAGCCGCAGGATGGCACAGAGGGAGAACTGTGAGGACTTCACCCTGCCCAAGCCGAACCTGTACGATGTGGGCGTCAACGTACTCAGGGGGGTGGAGGTGAAGGTGAGCAGAGGCGACTTCAGGAACGGCTTCATATGCGCCGGCTGCAACTACAACTACGTCCTCACACCCACCAGGCTCGTGTCCCCCGGCCTCCTCCCCAGGGGCGTGGGCCTCATAGAGTACAACAGGTACAAGTTCAGCTGCGAGCCATCAGACGACCCCGAGAGACGGCCCTACAGGATCAGTGGGCTCAGGGTAGTCCGAAGGGCCCAGTACAGGGAGCTGCCCCGGTTCCAGGTGGACCACGCCATAGCCACCATAGCGGAGAGAAGGCTGTCTGAGGCCCAAAGGGCCGCACTGGCAGAGGTGCTGACCAGCCTAGACGACCCCGAGTTGTTGTGCCAGGCACCCTAATCGGACAACCTGAGCGCCGTCACCATAAGCGGCAAGACCCTGGAGAGACTGCTCAGCAACATCCCGAAGGAGAAGATGTGCGAGCTGGGCAAGGCCCTGGGGAAGGAGAGATCCAAGAACCTTCTGCTGCTAAGGGGCCTGCCCCTGGAATACAACTCGGTGATATGGTACC
>DATKWY010000346.1:0-2453 GCA_035529295.1 Candidatus Desulfaltia sp.
ATCTGGCGGCCCTAGACGCCGAGTTCAACGCTTTGACGGACGAGCATGAGGAGCTGCAGCAGCAGCTTCAAACGCTCCAAGGCGAGTACGACAGCCTGTCCACGGACTACGAGACGCTTGTGGGTGAGCACGGAACGCTGCGGGACCAGTACCAGCAGCTTACATCCGAGTACGAGTCCCTGCTGAGCGATTACGAGGCCGCGTTCGGGGGACTCGGTTTTTCCCCAGACTCAATACCCGTAATAGAGAAGGAGTACACATGGACCTGGGAGGGCGTGGAGCGGACCGTCACCGTCAAGGTGCCGGAGGCCCTGTACAACTATTACAGCGGCAAGGAGCGGTTCACCACCACGGACTACCGGGGCTACGTCGTCCACCCCTACGACGACGCCTACGTGGCGGTCCTTGTTAGGGAGTTCGCCGTCATCCAGGTGGAGGAGGGGCTGACTGATGAGGAGCGGCTCAAGCTGATGATATCCTTCGTCCAGGACATGGACTACGTCGCGGACCCCGCCTCCGCGGGCCAGGGTGATTACCCCAAGTACCCGGTGGAGACGCTGGTGGATGGAGGAGGCGACTGCGAGGACACCAGCATACTCATGGCCAGCCTCCTAGAGTCCACAGGCTTCAACGTGTCCCTGCTTCTTCTGCCCAACCACATGGCCGTGGGGCTGGAGGTGAACGCCACGGGGGCTCACTGGACCCTGAATAACGTAACCTACTACTACCTGGAGACCACGGCCAGTGGCTGGGACATAGGCATAGTCCCAGCGGGGTTCAACTACGAGGCCACGGAGGTGTTCCCCGTGGGGATGACACCCTACGTCTACCCGAGCTGGTCGGCCACACGGAGAAACGAGAGGGTGACCATACAGGTAAAGTCCACCAACGAGGGCCGACTGCCGGCTGAGGGCTACAGGGTCTGGGTGGCCCTGAAGGACCAGAGCGGCTTCATAAGGGTTGAGGCCCAGAGCGTCACATTCAATCTATCCTTCAAGGAGTTTAGGTGGGACACCTTGAAGCTCAGGGGCCCCAGGTTCGAGACCCTGCGGCTTGTGATTGGGGTCATGACCCCTGAGGGTGAGATCATCGGCAAGGTATACTCCACGTTTTTCACCACCAGTTAGTGACTTATCACCGGGCGTCTCCTAAGTACTCATGGCTAGGAGGATAGGCGTCCTAGGCGGCATCAGCCACGAGTCCACGGCCAAGTACTACAGCCTGATCCACGAGAAGTACTACGCCAGGCGGGGCGACTACCATTACCCTGAGGTGGTGGTCTACAGCCTGGACTTCCAGCGGTTCACCGACCACGAGAACACCGACATGGGCGCCTACATAGGCTACATCATGCAGGGGGTGAGGGGCCTGGAGGCGGCGGGAGCCGAGTTCATTGTGATGGCCGCCAACTCGCCCCACGCCGTACACATGCAGGTGTCACAGCGGGCCAAGGTCCCCGTGCTGAGCATAGCCGAGGCGACTCTGGAGAAGGCGAGCGGCCTGGGCCTCAGGCGGCTTCTCCTTCTCGGCATCAAGTTCACCATGCAGGGCACCTTCTACCAGGAGGCGGGTCGAAGGCACGGCATCAAGGTGATAACCCCCACGGAGCAGGAGCAGGATGAGGTGGACCGCATAGTGTTCAAGGAGCTTGTGGTAGGGGTTCAAAGGGATGAGACCCGGAGAAGGCTCCTGGACATCATAGAGGCTTACCCCGTGGACGGCGTGATCCTGGGGTGCACGGAGCTGCCCCTGCTGCTGAGACAGGGCGACAGCCGTCTACCGTTGCTGGACACAGTGGATATCCACGTGGAGGCCGCCCTGGATTACGCGCTGAGCTCATAATCAGGATGTTTCACCGGGGCTCCGTCGAGTTCAGCCTGAAAGTGTGGACGCTGCCGTACCCTCGCCCCATGGCTACATGGACCTCCAGATTCACCGGATCATACACCGTAGACCATATGGTGCTGTCCTGGGAGGCGCCCTGAAGCAGCTCCATGGCTTGGTCGATGGTAACCGCGCCCTGCGCCTCGGAGAGGCCCTGGTGGACGAGGTTGTACCTGCTGCATGGGGCCCCTCCGGCCAGGTCGGTCTCCGTGACCAGGAAGTTGGTCATTACCTGGAACCCTATTCTCCTGATGACCCTCATCTCTCCGCCCAGGAACTCTATGAGGGCTGACTCACCCGTCTTGTCGGCCACCAGGTAGTGGATGGGGGGGGTCCACCATCTCCACGTTGTACTCGCCCAGGAGCCCCAGCGCCTCCTCCACGGTAGCGGCCCTGTCCAGCAGCAGCCGTATGACCCCTATCTCGTCGAGTGTCACCTTTCCGGAGTCTCTTGGCGGCTCGGCGTGGGAGATGGCCGCCATGGCTACTACTAGGCCGGCCTCGTTCATCCCGTCGAAGGGCATGTAGGGAGCCGTGGTCAGGCTCTCCAGGCCGCCGCCGTCCGGAGG
>DATKWY010000347.1:0-2086 GCA_035529295.1 Candidatus Desulfaltia sp.
GTCCGCAGTGAGCACGGTGCTTATGCGCTGGGCGATGACGAAGCTGGTCCTGTCCCTCATGAGCTCCTCCATGGCCCTCTCGATGAGTATCTCCGTCTCCACGTCCACGCTGCTCGTGCTGTCATCAAGAATCAGTATCCTGGGGTTCACCAGCAGGGCCCTCGCGATGGCGATCCTCTGCTTCTGCCCGCCGCTCAGGTTGACCCCTCGCTGCCCCACCATGGTGTCGTAGCCCTGGGGGAACCCGACGATGAAGTCGTGGGCCTGGGCCGCCTTGGCCGCGACCACCACCTCCTCGTCGGTGGCCGAGCCTCGCCCGTACCTTATGTTATCCCGTATGGTGCCGGTGAAGAGCACGGCCTCCTGGAGGCTGATGCCCATGGCGCCTCGGAGGCTATCCAAGGTGACGTCCCGGACGTCCACGCCGTCCACCGTCACCCTCCCCGATGAGGCGTCGTAGAACCTGGGTATCAGGTTGATGAGGCTGGACTTGCCGCTGCCCGTAGACCCCAGGATGGCCACCCTCTGCCCCGGCTCAGCCGTGAAGGACACGTCCAGGAGCACCGGGTCGCCGCCGTCGTCCCTGTAGCTGAAGGCGACGTTCTCGAAGGCCACCCTGCCTGAGACGTTCACGAGGGGCGCCGCACCCGGCCTGTCTCTGATCCCCGGCTCCGCGTCCATGATCTGCATGATCCTTACCGCCGAGGCGGTGGCCGCCGATATCTGGCCCGCCATCATGGCCAGCATGATCACCGGGAACATGGTGCTCATCAGGTAGTTGGTGAAGGCCATGATCTCCCCCACCGTGGCCGTCCCCAGGCTGACCTGGACGCCGCCGTAGTAGATGAGGGCCACCCCCGCCAGGTTCATGATGGCCATGATGAGGGGGAAGAAGACGCTCAGGAGCTGGGTCACCCTGACCGAGGTGCTCGTGAGCTCATAGTTGGCCTTGTCGAACCTGGCTCCCTCGTAGTCGCGGCGCACGAAGGCCTTGACCACCCTGATACCCGAGATGTTCTCCTGGAGCACCTGGTTCAACGTCTCAAGCTTTTCCTGGACCTTGGTGAACAGCGGCTCTATCCACCTTATGAACAGGGTCACCAGGACGATGATCAGCGGAAGCACCGCCAGCATATAGGTGGCCAGCTTGGGGTTGGTGACATACATTATGGTGACGCTGCCCACGAACATGAGGGGCGCCCGGGTGAACATCCTGAGAGCCATCAACACTATCATCTGGATCTGGTTGATGTCGCTGGTCAGCCTGGTCAACAGCTGCCCCGTCTGGAAATCGTCCAGGTTGTCGAAGCTGAAGGTCTGAATCTTCCTGAAGAGCCCTTCCCTCAGGTCGGCCTCCATTTCCCTGGCCGCCCTGACGGCGTACACCGTGTTGGCTATCATGAAGACAGCGCTGAGGACGCTGGCCCCTATCATGAGGAGGCTGGTCCGCAGGATGATTCCAATGTCCATCTTGGCGACTCCGTCGTCCACTATGACCTGGACGAGCCTGGGGATGGATAGGTCGGTGACCACCACCAGCCCCAGGAGGACCGTGGCCAGCACGGCCTCCCGTTTGTAGGGTGAGAGGTAGCTCAATGCTCTGCGTAGGGCACTCATCTTTAAGCCTCTATCAGTGAAAGCTCCTCTACGGCCCGGTCCAGGGCCGTCTTCAGCTTTCCGGTTATCTCCCTATTTCCCCTGTTTCTGGTGTAGATGGTCTCGAAGGCGTCCAGGAGCCCGGCGAAGCTCATGTAGAGGTCCTCAGGCATCTCCATGTGGAGCCTCCAGTAGATCTTGCGGATGGACTTGTTCCTGTTCCTCATGTGCTGGCTGTGCTCCGCCAGCTCATCCGTCTCCTTCAGGCCGTCGTCAGTTAAAGTGAAGCGCTTGAGGCTGGGGTCCTTGTCCTCGTGGGGCCTAATGAGCCCCTCATCCTGGAGCATGGACAGGAGCGGGTACACGCTTCCGGGGCTGGGCCTCCAGTCCGTGTACTCCTGTAGCTGGTCCATGATCTCGCTGCCCGACATGGGGGTCTGCCTCAGAAGCTGCAGGGTAATGTGGCGCAGGAACCCCTTGGGGACTCCTA
>DATKWY010000348.1:0-11912 GCA_035529295.1 Candidatus Desulfaltia sp.
GAAGCAGAAGGTAGCGGGGGTAGATTTGAACTACCGACTCTGGGATAATGTGCCCTACGGGCTTAACGCAGAATATACAATCTCTATACCCTGATTAAAGAAAACGATTATATTCTTGTTAATCATCATCGAGCCTTTAAAAAAATATTTGCTTTTGATAACTATAAAATAGAAGTTTATGGATATTTTTTCCAATAATGTGGTTACAGGCAAAGTTCCACCATATTATTCCCTAATAAATAAAATCTGTATTATTTATAAAATCATTTCAGTGACAACATGAATTAGTTAAGATTTGTTCTGTAACAATCCATGAAAAAAATTAACAGAATTGTGCTCATAATTTTACTCGCAACCGTCTTCACGATACCGGTTCCCTCGGCACAGGCCCAAGAATACATTCAGCTATGCTTAGTCATTGACGGATCTGGGAGCATCTCTCCAGGGGATTGGTCTGTAATAGTAAACGGGGTCGCTGACGCCGTCGAAATTAACCTCCCTCATGATGGCACCGTTGAGCTCTCAGTAGTTCAATTCGCCTCAACAGCACAAGTAGAGGTTGCCCCAGTCATCATAACCGCCGCCAACTATCAAACAGTAGCTGCATCCATAAGAGCCATACCCCAACTAGGATCATCGACAGCAACAGCTCACGGGATCGCGCTTGGATGGAGTACAATAGCAGCATCACCCAACTTCAACACCTTTGACAAACAAATCATTAATCTAGCAACGGATGGCAACCCAAACGTCCGAAATTTTGAAGCCACCACTGACTTGGACGGCGATCTAGATGTCGATGAATACGACGACATCATAGCCACTGTAAACAATGCAGAGGCCGCTGGCTTAGACGAACTCGATATGGAAGGCATCAATATCTCTGACCCCTTGATAGACTGGTTCCGAGATTACTGCATACGACCTCAGCCCGGCACAATAGCCCCTCCATTCGATCCTGGATGGATACAGGCAGTAGCCACCGTAGAGGAATTTGCAGAAGCAATAGCCGAAAAATTCGAACTATTGAATGGGAAACCAGTTGGTGGAGAGCTTATTCACGTCTCTAAATTAAGTCTAGTAGCACCTTACGCAGTACTAGCATTGACATTGACCGCTGGAGTAATCGGGAGTATCAAGAAAAACCGGATTCTCTAACCTTTTTTATAAACAAATGTAGGCCGCGCGTCCGCCCTTCGACGAGCCGGGCTGGCCGGGCTCTCGTTCCTGTGGGAATTCATAGACACGAGGTTCTATTCCAGTAGAAGATCATTATAGGTAGCACGCGGGTTATGTTAGAACCCCTGAAAAACTGCTATAAGCGGTATCCTTTACAACCGAAATGGTTACAGAGGGTAGACTTGAACTAACAACGAGCCGAGAAGAAACAATATCTCTCGACACACCAGGCACCGCAACACCACCGATCCTCACACCCTAGGCGAACAACAGCGTTCAGCGGACACCAACCCACAACAGCCGCCACCCTTAAACCCAGAAAAAGCCACTGAACCGGAAAACAAGCCGAAAAACGGGGAATCATGGCGGCGGCGACTACACCCCCCTCCCCCCCACGCGCACACACGGAATGTATCAGGGAGCCGATTCAAACCACCGAACTCACCCATCTACGAAAGACGCACCCCGCAGCTACTCCTGAACATCCACGGAGACCGGCCGCCCCCTCTCAAACACCACCCTCAGACTCCTGAACGCCACCTCAAATATCCTGATCTTACCATACCTCTTCTCCCTGAGCAACCCCAACCTCTGAAGCTTCACCAGGTGCCTCTCCACGCTAGTATAGTTGAGCCCCGTGCGGCGACTCACCTCACTTATGTTAAGCTCCCCACTCTCCGACAGCACCTGCAGCACCCGGACCCTGCCCTTGCTGCCCAGTATCTCCTCGGCCTTACGGTCCGGCTTACCTATGCTCAATGATCTGCTTCACCTCCCGCTCCAGGCTCCTGGCCGGCACCCGCTCCAAGCTAATGAACTGGGTGCGGCCCATGCTGCTGGCCTGAAGCTTCACGTTGACGAAATCCAGGCCGCTCAGGTTCTTCAGGTACTTCCAGTACTGGGTGTGAGCCCTGGGAGCCTCACCGTACTCCTCGCAGGCCAGCCGGTACGCCTCCTCGATCTCCCCGGTGGTGCCGTGGGTGACGCTGTGAGCCTGAAAGAACCTGGCCACCCCCAGAAGCACCAACTGCTCGTGAAGGCTAAGCTGACGGACCGTCTCCTTCTTCAGGGTCTGGAAGACCCCCATGGCGGCCTCCCTCACATGCTCGGGCATTATCTGGGCTGCCTGGCTGGTCTCGGCCATCTTCCCCGACCCGTGGAGGACGTCTATGGCGTACCTGGCGTCACCGTGCTCCTTGACGGCCAGCTCGGAGATGAAGTCCACAATCTCGGAGGGCACCGCGTCCCTCCTGAAGGCCCGCTCCACCCTGTACGCCAGTATGTCGGTTATCTGGCCCCTCTCGTACTCGGGCAGCCTTATGACGTTGCGCTGGAGGCTGCTGAGGGTGCTCCTGTCCAGCTTGGCGAAGACCTCAGAGTCCTTGCTGATGAGTATGAGGCTGAGGCGGCGGGCTTCCTCCGGCTCCGCCTCGTGGAACCTGGTGAGGTAGTATAGGGCGTCGCTCCCCTCGTTCTCTATGAGCACGTCCACCTCGTCCAGGCAGAGGAGGACCTGGGAGTTGTCCTCCGCCATGATCTGCCTCATGATGCCCATGAGCTCGTTGGCCGCGTAGCCCCTCTCCGGGAACTCGGGGCGGAGCCGCTTGACGGCGCGACTCAGGATCATGAAGAGGCTACCCCGGAGCTCCCGGCAGTTCAGGTGGATGTAGCTGAGCTTCACCCGGCGCTGGGCCGCCTTCTCCCGGAGCCTCCTGCCGTAGTACTGGGCCAGAAGGGTCTTGCCGCTTCCCACGCCGCCCACGACGACAGCCTTCTGACTCACCTCGTAGGGGGTCGAGACCATGTGGTCGAAGAGGGCCTCCAGCATCCTGTACTGGTCCTCTCGGTGGAGGATGGCGTCGGGTACGTAGTTAATATCGAGGATCGCCTCGTCGATGAAGATGTCTCGGTGCGCCATCTAACCCCGTTTCTGGGTCTGAGTCTGGGGATTTATGCATTTCGTAGGTTGTAACCAACTGTTAGTGGAGGGGTGAGTGAAAGTGGCTCAGGTGTGCTCCCCCAGCACCCTGTATAGCTCGTCCTGGCCCACGCAGTCCACGGACGCCATTGAGCCGTCCACCCCAATCATGAGGCGCTTCGAGCTCTTCGTCATCTCCCCGATCACCCGCGCCTCAACTCCTATGCCTTCCAGGGCTGACAAAACCGCCTCAGCCATCGACAGGTCCACGGTTATCAGCAGGGCCCCGCTGCTAAGAAGCCGCAGCGGGTCCACGGACAGGGCCTCACATATCGCCCTGGTCTCCGGGGCCACCAGGAGGTCCTTCTCATAGACCCTGAAGCCCAGGTTCGATGCCTCGGACACCTCCAGGAGCCCGTTGAGGACGCCGCCCTCAGTCGGCGTATGGATGCTGTGGACGCCCTTGATTTTACTGGCTGCCAGCGCCTCCGGGACCACGCTCACCCGTCTGAGCATATCCTTGGCCTTCTCCAGAGTCGTTTCATCCACATATCCGGCCAACCTGTCCCTGAGGTCCACAGCCAGTATCCCTGTGCCCTCGATACCCGCACCTTTAGTCAAAATGATCATGTCACCGGCCCTGGCCCCGCCCGTAGTGATGTAGCTGCTCTTCTCGGCCTCCCCCAGCATGAACCCCGAGACGATGGGCCGGGTCAGCCCCGGGGCTACCTCTGTGTGGCCCCCCATGACGCATACTCCCAGCTCGCAGCACGCCTCGTGCTGCTCCCTCATGATGGTCTCCAGGAGGCTCTCCTGAGCGCCCTCCGGGAGCAGGACGACGCTCATATACCACCTGGGCTCCGCCCCCCGGACAGCCACGTCGTTAGCGTTGATGTGGACGGCCAGCCACCCGATCCTCGACTCGGCCCCCGTTATGGGGTTGGCCTTGGCCACCAGGACCCTGTCCCCCATGTCCAGGACCGCCGAGTCCTCTCCTACATGGGGCCCCTTAAGTACCCGGCCGCTGGGCACCCCCAGGCACGTGAAGACCAGCCTCTTCAGCACGTCCTTGGGTACCTTACCTGTGGGTAGGCTGCCTGACACTGTCATCTCCACCATTGATTCGTCTGCGTATGCTTATGGTTTTTCTGGCTACCTGACGCAGGTTACGCCCATGACCTCGGGGTGGTACCGTGTGCCTGTGAACCCGGCCTCCCGGAGCCGCTTGGACACGCCCCTCTGTAGGTTGACGCCCCTGTACCTGGACCGGGGCTCACCCGTGTAGTGGAACATTCTGCCGCCCGGCGCCATGAGCCTGTGGAGCCTCCTGTAGTAGTCCAGCCCGTAGAGGTGGCCGGCGTGGTCGTGGCGCGGCGGGTCGTGGATTACGTAGTCGAAGAAGGACTCGGGGAGAACGCTTGCCACCATGTACGTGTCCCCGATGACCTTGTGGATGGCCTCACCCGTGAAGAGGGGCGCGGACCACGGGTTCATCAGGGCTATCCTCACCACCTGAGGCTCCAGCTCCACCGTGACCACCAGCTCGGCGCCCCTCCGCGCCGACTCTATGGCGGTGTACCCCAGCCCCATGCACGTGTCCAGGACCCTACCCCCATCCAGCTCGAGAACGTCCAGCTTGGTACCGGTGTCCTGGTCCGGCGAGGTCCCGCTGGTCCTGTGCATCCTGACGCCGTCGATCTCCAGGGTCGGTGCCCGCCCCGTGGGGACCAGTTTATAAAAGTGTTTTCCCGCGACGGCCACCTGGAAGACGTCTCCGCTTTCGACGAAGTAGGCCGAATTCTCCTTTTCAGATATTTTCCGCAGCGTCTCTCCATCGACAGTTTCGCCTCCGGGGAGCGGCCACCCAGTTTTCGTCGGGTTTACCGTGGTTTCGGTCAAGCCCAGGTCGAGGCTAACCCTGGTTTTTCCCTCCAGAAGCGTTTTTGCCGTGTCAGGCGTTATGATGGGCGGTACCTTGTGAGGCATGTCTCAGCGTTTTTTATCGATTGTGGCGTTTCTTAAGGTTTTACATTGCCAAAGGGAGCCCGTGGCTCGTTTTTCATGGCGGGTGAAACGTTTTCCAGTGGCGAGTTTTAAATTCAGAAATAAATATTCTCAGACTGTGACAGTAATAGGGATTAAGGGTGTTAAGTTGCAGGTTCATTCTCACCGGGTTTTATATTATTAAAATAAACTAGGTTTATGGCTCTAGGAATCCTTATATTGGTTATTTCGCCGTTGCTTTCCGAATGCTATGGCTTCCGATGAGAAACAGAACGGCCTCAAAGGCATCGTGAAGGACGTCATTGACCAGATCCTTCCCCCCAGCGAGGTCGAGCTGGACACCATCAAGGAGGAGATATGGACGGACCTCTCCGCCCTCTACTACAAGTACGAGGACGAGGAGCAGAAGAAGGCCTTCAGGGAGGTCATGCAGGACATATGTGAAAAGCTGAGCCAGGGTAAGTGGGATGCCGTGTACAGGAAGTTGTACAAGGCTGAGCAGAAGGACAAGGCTTTCTAGTGTCCTGCGCGCCGCCTGTCTCCATTAAACATCTCTGTCACCTTTTCATACTTGATCCGGCGACAAATGTGAATGTTTAAAAAGAAATGAACGTATACACCAAGCGGTAAGACTCGCTGGTTTCATTGCGTTTCCCACCAATTACACCACGAGTCTTACCACCATGATCACACCACCGGCGACCATCATTAACTAATTGTAACCCTCTACCCGGCCCCCAGAGAAGCGTGTCTTAGACGTAGACCTCGTTCCAGGGAGGAAGATAGAACTCGAAGTAGAGAACCTTGCCGAACTCGGTGTCATCGTAGCCGGCCGCGGACACGTTCAGCATGCACGCCTTGGTCACCACCCTGAGCACGTCCTCCTGGCTCGCAGCCTTCGGCTCCCCTATGAGCATCTTCAGGATGGCCCCCTCCAGCTTGATGCCCACTATGTCTACGACCCGGTCCAGCCGCTCTATGAAGTCGGCCAAGTACTCGCCCTCAAAGGTGAGGTTGGTGCCCACGCCCCTGATCCTGTCCACCGTCTGCCTGACCTCGTCGTTCAATGGCTTTCACCCCTTGACTGGAGGAGAGCCAGATAACCTTTACTGGAGAAAAGGAGGCTATTTTACCCGGGTCAGGTGCACCGAGCACGAGATGCATGGGTCGTAGGCCCGGACCATGACCTCTGCGGCGTTCTTGATGGCAGCGTCGTCCTCAGCGGCCAAGTTCCCGGCTATGACCCTGGCGTCCTTCTCTATGTTGGCCGCGTTCTGCGCCGTGGGGGTGATAGTGTTCGTCTTAGTCACCCGTCCCTCACCGTCGAAGCTGTAGTCGTGGTACAGGAGGCCCCTGGGGGCCTCGATAGCGTTGACGCCTCTGGCCTCAAACATTTCGTACTCCACGGGCTCCTCCCGCCCCTTGTCGAATGTGAATATTATCTCCTCCGGGTGTATGAAGTACTTCTTGGGAGGTATCATGGTCCGCGTGTAGGAAAGGTCAGCCTCCTCCAGGGCCCGGACGATCTTGAACCTGTGGGTCTTCTCTGTGGCCCTGACGGGGGCCGCCACGTCCCCGTAGCCCTGGAGGGCTTGGAAGAACTCCTTCATCCGCGCCTTGCTGAGGGTCTTTACTAGTGATTCACTCAAGGCCTGGTCCCTTAGAGGGACAGTACATGGTAATTATGTTAATTACATTTATTATCGGAGAACCGCAGAAAAAGTTGAAAAACGAACCATCAACCGTGCTGCGCTTCTGTAAAACGGGAAAAAGGGCGCGCCTACAATCCGCAGAGCTTCGTGAGGTTCCTGGTGGCCGCCTCACCCACATCGAGGCGCGTGTGCCCCTTGATCTCAGCCACGAGGTCGCAGACCGTGAGGACACCCTGGGGTGTCCCGCTGTCCGTCTCCGTGAGGATGTACTCCAAGGGGACGGCCTTCACAGCATTCCTGTAGTTCTCGTCGGCGCCCTGGATGGTTCTCAGCCCGATGGAGAGGTAGACGCCGTGGTCCACGCACCTCTTGGCGTACTCGGCGTCCTTGCCGAACCCGTGGATGGCTAACCCCGTCGAGAGGTTGTCCGACTTCAGCAGGGTGTTCAGTATCTCCTGGCCCGGCGCCCTGTCGTGGACTATGGCGGGGAGCTTCAGCTCGTGGGCGAGCCCTAGCTGATCCTTGAGCGTCCGGTACTGGGTCTTGTTGTCGATGTATCTCTCCTCTCGGACCCACTCCTTGGTCATACGGCCCACGAAGTCTAAGCCGATCTCGCTTATGGCGACTACCTCGGGGTTCCCGGCCAGCTCCCTGAACCGAGCCTCTACATCTCTGCTATACTCGTCGGCGTACCACGGGTGCACGCCCACGCAGCCTTTTACGATGCCGAACTTTTTCGCTGTCTCGGCTGCTTCCTCGGATGATTTCAGGTCTATCCCCGCGGATAGCAGGAGCTTGAAGCCATCCGCCTCAGCCTTCTCCACGGCCTCGGGCGTGATGGCCCTCAGGTGACAGTGACTCTCAGAATACATGCCATAAAATACCACATGGAGGCTTTATGGGTTTCCAGTTAAAACTCAAATCTTTTAATCAACGATCATTACTGTACGTAAGATAATTATGGCAGAAGGAGCCATGGTCGACCTATCAGGGTCCGACACGCGTTTTCTGAGAAGCCTCAGCAAGGAGCTTGGGGCAGCGAACCTCTCCAAGTGTTTCCAGTGTGGCGTATGTACCGCCTCATGCCCCGTCAGGGAGATGGAGGAAAGGTTCAACCCGCGGAGGATAATGAAGCTAGCCAAGCTGGGCCTGAAGGACGAGGTATTCAAGAGCGACTTCATCTGGCTGTGCAGCATGTGCTTCATGTGCCACGAGAGGTGCCCCCAGGACGTGAAGCCGCCGGACGTGATGACCGTCCTCAGGAACATGGCGGCCAAGGAGGGAAAGGCGCCGCCCAACCTGGTTAAGCTGGTGAACGTCCTAGCGGAGAACGGCCGCGTCTACCCCCTGGACGACTTCACAGCTGAGGAGCGGGAGGACCGGGAGCTGCCTGAGCTGGAGCAGGAGCCCGGCTTCGTGAAGAAGATAGCGGAGGCATGAAGATGAAGTACCAGATGTTCCTAGGATGCACCATACCGGCGCGGCAGTCCAACTACGAGCAGTCTGCCCGAAAGGTCTCAGAAGCCCTGGGCATAGAGCTCTCTGACCCGAAGTTCGGGTGCTGCGGGTTCCCCATAGAGCCCGTGGACGAGGTGAAGGCCCTGGCCATGGCGGCGGTGAACCTGAAGAAGGCGGCAGAGGACGACGCCCCGGTGATCACCCTTTGCTCGGCTTGCGGAGAGATGCTCGTCAAGGCCGAGAAGCTCCTGGGCGACGAGGAGACGGCCAAGAAGGTCAACGCGGTGCTGGCCAAGAGCGTGGGGACAACCTACGAGGGCGAGAATCCTGAGGTCCTCCACTTCGCCAGGATGCTCCACCAGGTCTACGGCCTGGACAAGATCAGAGAGAAGGTGAAGAAGCCCCTCGGCCTCAAGGTGGCCACCCACCCCGGCTGCCACTACGTCAGACCCAAGGACCTGTTCGCAGGCTTCGACGACCCCGAGTACCCGCGGAGCCTGGACGAGCTGGTGGAAGCCACGGGCGCCGAGTCCGTGGACTACGTGGGCAAGACGGACTGCTGCGGAGGCAGCCTGCTGGCCGTGGACGAGAAGGTGTCCAAAGCCATGACCCGGAAGAAGCTGGACAGGCTAAAGGGTAAGGTGGACGCCCTGGTGCTCATCTGCCCCTTCTGCGGCATAATGTACGACAAGTACCAGAGGCTCCTGGAGGAGGAGGCCCAGACCCAGTACGGGGTGCCTGTGCTCTACTACCCTCAACTCCTGGGCCTCGCCCTGGGCCTGGACCCAGATGAATTAGGATTTGACGTGAACTCGGTATCCGTCAAGCAGCTGCTGGAGAAGGTGATGAAATGACTGGAGTGTTCATCTGCCGCTGCGGCGGCAACATTAGCGGCACCGTGAAGTGCGAGGAGGTCCGGGACGCAGTCAAGGACATGGAGGGCGTGAAGACCGCTCAGGTCACCGACTTCCTGTGCAGCAAGCCAGGCCTCCAGATGATACGCAACGCCATCAAGAGCAGGAAGCTGGACAGGGTCGTGGTGGCGTGCTGCAGCCCCCACATGCACGAGAAGATGTTCCAGAACGTCATCGAGGAGGAGGGTGTCAACAGGTACCAGATGGTCCACGTGAACCTCCGGGAGCACTGCAGCTGGATACACGACAAGGGGGCCACCGAGAAGGCCGTCAGCCTCGTGAAGGGGGGCGTCAAGCGGGCCCAGGCCCTGGAGCCCCTCCAGACTAGGGAAGTAGAGGTCAACAGGGACGTGATGGTGGTGGGCGGAGGCGTGGCGGGCATCACCGCCTCCCTGCAGCTATCGGAGGCCGGATTCAACGTCAACCTGGTGGAGCGCAGGCCCAGCATAGGCGGCAGGATGGCTCAGCTGAGCAAGACCTTCCCCACCCTGGACTGTAGCCCCTGCATCCTGAGCCCCAGGATGGCCGAGGTGGAGAACACACCCAACATCACCCTCTACACCAACAGCGAGGTCCAGGAGCTATCCGGGGGCCCTGGCAACTTCCGGGTCAAGGTCAAGGTGAAGGCCAGAGGCGTGGACGCCGACAAGTGCCTCAAGTGCGGACGATGCAGTCAGGTCTGCCCCACCGAGGTGCCCAGCGAGCACGAGGAGGGCATGTACCCCCGGAAGGCCATATACCTGCCTTTCCCCCAGGCCGTGCCCAGCAGCTACGTGTTAGACTTCGAGCACTGCGTCGGCTGCCAGGCCTGCGTCAACGCCTGCCCCGTGAAGGCCGTGAACCTGGAAGACCAGGACAAGGAGATCGAGGTGGATGTGGGCGCCATAGTTGTGGCCACGGGCTTCGACCTCATAGATCAGTCTCACCTCAAGAGCTACAGGCCCGACCACCCCCAGGTCATCAACGCCATGCAGGTGGAGAGGCTCATAGAGAACGAGCTCACCGAGGGCAAGGTGCTCACCACTCCCAGCGGGGGCAGGGTGAAGAGCCTGGCCTACATCCTCTGCGCGGGCAGCAGGGACCCTCACAGGGGCGTCAGCTACTGCAGCAGCGTCTGCTGCCCCTACACGGTGAAGCAGGCCATACTGCTGAAGAAGTTCCTACCCTACCTCAAGATATACATCTACTACACGGACATGAGGATGACGGGCCGAGGATTCGAGGACTTTTACCGTGAGGCCCGGGAGAAGGACATAATCTTCATCCACGGCAAACCAGGGAACCTAACGCCTCTACCGGAGGGCGGCGTGGAGATCAAGGTGGAGGACATGGACATAGGGCTCTTCACCAGGAACGTGGTGGACATAGCGGTCCTCAGCTCAGCCATGGTCCCCTCCAAGGGCACGGCCGAGTTGGCCAACAGGCTGGGCATAGCCCTGGGCGAGGACCTGTTCATTGCCAGCAAGCACGTGAAGCTGGACCCCATAAGCACCCTGAAGGAGGGCATCTACGCGGCGGGGGTAGCCACGGGCACCAAGGACATCCACGACTCCGTCATAGACGCCCGCGCCGCCTCCAGCCACGTCACCAACTTCCTGGGCGAGGGCAAGCTTAAGCTGAGCCCCTTCAAGCCGGTCCACGTGGGCGAGTGTGACCACTGCGGCCTCTGCGTGGAGGTCTGCAACAGGAACGCCGTGAAGCTGGACGAGCAGGGCCCGGTCATCGAGCTGGTGAGCTGCAACGGCTGCGGAGCATGCGTGGCAGCCTGCGAGAAGGGCGGGCTCACGCTCCCCAACTACACCAAGAGGGCCCTGCTGGGAGAAGTGGAGGGCCTCCTAGAGGACAAGGGGGACGAGGTGGCCGTCGTAGGCTTCTTCGACGACAACATAAGCTACACGGCCGCCGACAACGCCGGCACGGCCAGGCTCCACTACCCCACTAACATGAAGATCGTCAGGACAACCACCACCGCCATCCTCGACAAGGACCTCATCCTGAGGGCCTTCGCCCTCGGCGCCGACGGCGTCATGGTGAGCGAGGTGGAGGAGAGCTACGAGGCCGAGCTGGCCCACAAGCTTGTAGAAGACGTGAAGAAGGCGCTGACGGAGAGGGGCGTGGAGCCCGAGAGGATAATGTTCCAGCCCATGGTTCTGCCCATCTTCAAGGTGCTTCCCAAGTTCATCTCTGACTTCACCGACAAGGTGAAGACCCTGGGCAGGATACCTGACGACAAGAGGAAGACCCTCGCTTAGGCAACCTTCACCCATTTAACCCCCTTTAATGTCAAATGTGCACAGTGGGGAAGCCTCGTAGTGCTTTTATTAGCATTTCTGAAAGGTTCAATGACGTTTTCATTTTTACAGTCATTACCATAAACAGGTAACGTTCATAAGGCACAGTTTGTCTGAGGTGAGATCGAACCCCCAGGGAAAAACCATGATTCGTAAGCCCAGCATGATAGCCGAGACGGTTTGCGAGACCGGTATAAGTAAGGCTCAGCAGAAGACCAGCAAGACATTGGTCCTCGCAGTCATGGCGGGCGCATACATCGGCTTCGGGGCCCAGATAGCCACCATCGTGGCCACCGACGCCGCCCAGTATGTGGGCGTAGGCCTCTCCAAGGTGATGGTGGGCGTCGTCTTCTCGGTGGGGCTCATGCTGGTGCTGCTGGCGGGAGCCGAGCTGTTCACCGGCAACAACCTGATCTATGTGAGCTACTTCTGCAAGAGAGTGAGCTGGGTGGAGCTGCTCAGAAACTGGGCCGTGGTCTACCTGGGTAACTTCCTG
>DATKWY010000349.1:0-11848 GCA_035529295.1 Candidatus Desulfaltia sp.
AGCTTGTCCAGCATAGTCTGCAGGGTGGTGTAGGCGCCGAGGTGGCTTCCGAGGTTGATGTCGCTGCACTCCTTGGTGTAGCTGAAGCCCGCGTACTGGGCCTGGGTGCCCAGCCTGCCGCCCAGGGTGTCCACGAGACCCTCGAAGTCGCCCGGCCTGGCCCTCCTCATGGCCATTCTGTAGAACTCGGGCGGGTACCTGCCCACGACGTCCATGTTGTGGCTCTCCTTGTCTACCTCCTCGGGATTCAGGTTGGGTATTATGAATAGGGGCGCGTCCATGAGGCCGCCGCTCTGCTCGGGGAGATAGGACTTGGAGAAGTTGAGCAACGGGTCCAGGGCTAAAAGAACCGCGTCCTCGTCGCCGTCGCAGTTCCTGCGCTTGGCCGCGTGCCAGTAGGGGTGGGCGTAGCAGTTCCTCACCTTACTCCAGCCTATGAGTCGGCCCACTATGGAGGCGGAGGTGTGGGGGGCCAACCCGACAATTATGTGGCCTACCAGCTGGTCCCTGTTCTCCACATTGTAGTAGGGCTCCTGCTTGTAAAAGTCGCGCAGCTCGTCGTCCAGGAACCTGGATGCCTTGACCAGGTAGTCGCCGCAATCCTCGGGCAACACCACGTCCTGGACCATGAGCTCCAGCATCTGGCTGTCTTGGATTAGGGGCTCTCCGTACACGTCGTGGGTGTATCCCAGCTCACGCAGCCTATCCACGGGGACCCCCACCTCGGATGGCTTGAAGTGGGTCAGGGGTATGTCCGTGAGGTCGTACCGTAGGGTGCCGTCCTTGAACACGCTGAGGTCGTACCGGGCCCTGAGTATGGCCTTGCCCAGGTGCTCAGGCATCCTGGCCTCGTTCATCAGCCTCTTAACGCACTTGATCCTGTCTGGGATGCTGCCACCTACGTGCTTGCGTGCCTTCTCCAGCTCCTCGCGGAGGTCCAGCTCCACCCCCTCGTACATCACGGGCTTCACGTTGCACGCGGGGCACCTGTCAGCCTCCACGGGCCTATTGCACCGGGGGCACTTCTTGGTGACCTTGGTGAGGCCTCCGCAGTTCTCGCACAGCGGCGTGGTAGAGTAGTAGCCGCATGTTGGGCACTCCCTCTGCGCCAGCTCGACCCTGACTTTCTCCCCGCGTCTGGCCTTGGTGATGTCTCTCTGGGGGCCGCCCGCGTTGCCCACGGGGAACAGGCCGTGGACGTAGGGGCTCATCTTCCTCTCCTTGGCCTTTTCGGGGCGGCCCATGCGGGCCCCCACGTAGACGTAGGCCTTCTCCATGACCCTGAACCCGGCCCATATGTTCACCTGAGCGAGAGGCTCAGCCTCCTTTGCCTCCACGTACTTCAAGCCCAGGGCCAGGCAGCGTTCAAGGATGGGCGCGGCCTCATCCAGAACCACACCGCCATTCCTCGTCTTGTGGGGCACCAGAAGAATCTCTAGAGCATCCTTGTCCTCGGGGCTCAGGTTTATCTCCGGGGCGCCCCAGTCCTCGGCTAACCTGTTCCTGAGGCTCAGCAGACGCTGAACGGGTACCTTGGACCAGTCGTAGGTGTAGCGGGGGTGGAGGGGCGTATCCATCTTGGTGAGGGCTAGGGCCTCCTCAGGCGTTGGCGCTTCGGAAGAATCGACCAGGAGTCCACGAATCCGCTCCTCGCTGATTCCTATGAGTTCCTCGGGGGGCTTCTCTCCCACCGCCTCGAGGGCGTACTCTATATCGTATCGCCATTGGTCTTCGTCGTATCCGGCTGGCAGCAGCGGGTGGTTGAACTGGATGAAGTCTCCAGCGTTGATGAGGACGTCGCCGTTGAACAGTATCCGGTCCACCTGGTCGTAGACCCTGTGGGCCGTCTCCTCGTCGTTCACGCGCACCACGCTGCCATCCTTGAGGCGCACGACGGGCGGCTCGATAGTGTCCACGGGGCAGACGGCCGCCGACTTGCCGGGCAGCTCTATCCTCAGCTGCAGGCCGGTGGTCATGAAGCCGTTGAGGGTGATCATGGTGGCCGGATGGATGCCGCAGGCGGCCAGCCCCGTGGTGCGGGCTCTGCCGTACCTGAGCCTGAAGCCACCGGGGGTGTTGGGGAAGCTGAACACGGGGCGGCCAACGATTATCTCCTCCATGAAGGCCGCCGTGGGCTTCCTGGTCTCCTCCTCGCCGTTGCTGGGCTTCTTCTTGCCCAGCTTGTTGAGCCAGTCCCAGCCCTCTATGCCTATGTTCTCGCATACTCCGCAGAGCTTGCGGGCGCGGCCGACCACGCCGTCAACGACCACTATGAGGGCGCCGCCTCTGAGCCTGTTGGTCTCGATGCCGGGGACGTCCCTATAGTTGGACGCCTCGTAGGGGTCGGTGGAGACACCGGTTGCCTCTACGGGGATGTTCTTCATGGCCAGCTCCAGATCCTCGTCGGTGACGTGGTACTGGAACCGTCTGACGCTGCGCTCGTAGATGCGCACCTCCTCTATGAACCTGTTGACGGCGTCCTCGCTGGGCTGGTATTTCTCAAGCCCCAGGGTGCGTCGAACGACATCAGCGATGACCAGGGTGAGTGCCTGTGCTGTGCCTCCGGCCGGCCTGATTGGGCCAGCGAAGTAGACGCTAAGGTACTCGGAGCGGTCCGGGTTCTGCTTGATGACGATCTTGGGTATGCCCTCTATGGGGGCGATGGTGACTCCCTCGGTCATGATGGCCAGGGCCGTCCTGATGGCCTGGTCCGCGGCCCGCTCCCGCTCCATGGAGCCGAACCTGCCCAGAGCTATCTCCTGGGCTATCTTGAAGCTCATCTCCTGGCGGTCCATGCCCTCCAGCTCCCGCATCCTCTGGGTGATGCCCTGCGGACCGATGAGCTTTTCTATCCTGTCGGCGATGTCCGTGGTTATCTCCGGGTCAGGCTTGAGGGTGGCGTCCAGTCCCTTCCTCCGAGCCTCCTTCGCCACCTCGTACAGGCTGTTGAGCTTGTCCTCTAACTCTTTGAAGTACGTCTTGTAGGCCGGGGGCATCTGGACTTCAATCAACTCGGTCTTTCCTTTGAGCTATCTAAGCGGGTGTATAATACTGGTGGCTCAGGGCTCTTTACTTTTACGAGCCGACTTAAGGCCTCTTTATGGCCTGGACGAGGGCACCTATCTTATCCTTGATCTGGTCTTCCTCTTCCACCAGGGTGCCCGTCACAATGGCGTCCGCGCCGGCCCTGCTCGCGGCTGATGCGGTCTCAGGGGACCTGATGCCTCCGCCCACCACCAGCGGGACGCTGAGGTGTTTCTTGACCGATTTTATCATCATGGGAGGTATGGCCTCTCTGGCTCCTGATCCCGCCTCCAGGTACACGAACCTCATGCCAAGGCTCTCGGCGGCCAGGCTGTACCCTACAGCCAGCTCAGGGTGCCTGTAGTTGATGAGCCTGGCCTGACCTATGTAGCCGGCCACACAGCCCTCTCCGGCAATTATGTAGCCCATGGGTATGGCTTCCAGGCCGTACCTTTTGACCAGGGGGGCGCTTATGACCTGGGCGTCGATGATGTAGTAGGTGTTCTGGCTGTTCAGCAGGCTCATGAACCAGATGGCGTCGGCGTGCCTGCTGACCCCCATGGGGCCGTTGGGGAAGAGTATGACGGGTATATTGACCTTCTCGTTTATCCTCTGGACGGCTGCGTCCAGGTCCTCCTTGGCTACCAGGGTCGAGCCGCCCACCATGATGGCTGCTGTGCCGCCCTTCTCAGCCTCGTGGGCTATGGCTGCGCAGTCGTAGCCCGAGATCTTGTCAGGGTCCACCAAGGTGATGTGTATGCAGCCGTCTTCCTTGATCTTGTCGAGTAGGTACTGCTCCACTTTTCCGGTCATTGCTTCGGAGACTCCTCAACGCCGTAGAACTGGTCCACGAAGATACAGTAGGCGTCTACGGGGTCGGTGTTCTCCGGGACCGGGAACTGGTTCTTGAGGGAGCAGCTGCTGCAGATGATCCTGGCCAGGCCTTCGCTCGGGTGAATTATGATGCCAACTGTGTTCATGCCGCAGTTGGGGCACAGGTACTGGTCTGGCAGTCTCCGTTTTATTATTTTGACTACTTTCTGTCTTTTTCGTCCCATCTTGCTCCCTCTGTTGGTTAGGAATCCTCTAGGTTAGTCTTAAGAGTAGTGGAAGCCGCCGTTTATGTTCGTTTGCCTTTATCCGTCTCTGGACGGCTTCAACCTGATCAACTTTAATTTCCAGGTCCTCAGCTATCATCGGGGCACTCACACCCTTCTCCAAGCTGAAGAGGATCAGGTCCAGCGTCGTGTAGTCTATACCCAGTTCGCCTTCGTCTGTCTGCCCCGGAAAGAAACCCGGTGACGGAGGCTTCCTGATGATGTTCTCTGGTACGTTGAGGTGCCCTGCCAGCTGCCGTATCTGGGTCTTGTAGAGGTCGGCCAGAGGCATCAAGTCCACTCCACCGTCGCCGTGTTTGGTGAAGAACCCTGTGATGAGCTCGGTCTTGTTGGAGGTGCCTATCACCATCCGGTTCAGCCTGTTGGCGTAGTGGTAGGCCGCTATCATTCTGAGTCTGGATTTGATGTTGCCGCCGGATATCCTGTCTGTGACGTCATAGAGGGGTAGCACATCACGCATCACGTGTAATATTGGCGTGATATCCACCGTGTTACATGTGACACCGAGGCTCTCACAGTGTTGCATCACATCCATGATATCACGCTCAGGCGTCGCATCACGGTCTGGAAGTGTGACGGCTGTGACTTTCTCAGGGCCTAGTGCCTTCACTGTCAGTGAAAGCACTACGGCTGAGTCGATTCCTCCGCTAACTGCCACGACTGCGCCTTTCAGGCTCGCTCTTTTGATGTTTTCAGCTATGAATTCTTTGATTTTCGGCTCAATTTTCTCGCAGTTTATCTCTAGATCTTTGACCGTGACCATGTTTAGATGACTTGAATCGAGTGATAATAAAGACTTCCATCCAACCTAATTACATACCTATGTTAATATCACTCATTTATTTACACATATTTTATATAAAGGATTAAAGTTTTAGTTTTGAGGAAGGCAATCACTTTCAATGCGAAACCACGTTTATTGGTATACAATTTTGTAGACAACGTTATATCTCGTTAATGTGATATCATTCTGAGGCGAGCCTAGATTGGCGTCAGAGAACTACCAAAATATTATTCAAAAAACGTTTCAGGACCCTATATCAGACTTATTGCTTAAAAACAGTAATTTAACAAGAGTTCAATTTGAATCGCTTGTAATTGACTTACTAACTGACATAATATCTGATGAAAAGATCCCTTTTAATCAAAAGGCATATTTTAGACGTAAAAAAGTAAGCAGGGGCTCATTTAGCCGTTCTTTAGCTCAGGCTCGTAGTAACGTTATCTCAAGCATTTTTACCATTGTATTGTTGAGTTATATCGGCGTGTTTGAGGCCAGACCCTTCGACGACTATTCTTTTTTAGCTGAAAAACTGAAAGAATACGTTACCATTCTGGAGAGTAGAGAATTAAACGCTTCAAAGGCGCTTCTGAAACAGATTGAGAAAGAACTGGTGGAAGGCATATCACGCTTAGCTTCTCCCACAAGCATCAAAATGGTGTGATATCACATCACATCACAGATGAGAGGGCTATACAACACTGGCCAAGAGCTGTCCCACCATCACCTGGAGGAACATTACGGTTGAACATTACTTCCAACCCAGTAGTTGAAAGGGTTCGATGTATGATCTCTACGATAAATTCGTTGACAAGGACTCCACCAGACACAGCGACTTTTTTGATGCCAGTTGCCTCTGAGGCTGAAATCACTATATTGCTTATTCCTTCTGCCAAATATTTATGAGCCGAATACGCAATATCGCTATATTTATGCCTATTTTTATTAATTAAATAATTATAGAGTATATTTGATGTTTTAAGGACATATTTTCCACCTATAACGGATATTTCGGGCTCAAAACGTAAAGTATCTGATACATTTTTCGAGATTAAGGCCTCCAACCGCATGGAAGGTTCGCCTTCATAAGTTCTATAATAGGTTAGATCCAGGATAGAAGCCACAGCATCCAGGAATCGCCCTGCTCCTGAAGTTTTAAGCACATTCGATTTTCTTGATTGTCTAAGTATTAATTCAAGCTCTTTTTTACCGTGAGGTAACGCATTTTCGACGTGATTTTCTGTGATATCACGTATTATATCGTCTGTGACAGTGTTTGTGAGGCCGGCCACAAGCATCCTGTATGGATAATAGGCGCATTGATCTCCTCCGGGCATAGGCAGGTATTCTAATTGTCCGAGTCTCTCAAAGCCCGAGTATGTTAATTTTAGTATCTCTCCGCCCCATATTTGCATATCTTGGCCGTATCCCGCGCCATCCAAAGCGATACCTAGTACCTCCTCCTCCATGGGAATCATGTTTTCCGCCATAACGGAGGCTATGTGGGCGTGATGGTGCTGTGATCTTACAGCTTCGACTCCGGTCTCCTGTGATATCACTTGGGCGTACTGTGATGTCATATACTCTGGGTGCAGGTCACAGCCAATCACATTCGGGTTACGTGTGATATTTAGCAGGTCACGCATGATGTGCAGTGCCTGTTTCTCGAACTCCAAGCCCTCAAGGTTAACGATGTCTCCCAAATATTGGGTCATGAAGACCTTGCCACTGGTAACCACCGCGGCGGCGTTTCTGAGCTCCGCCCCCAGGGCGATACAGGTGCCCTTCTTGAAAGGAATATCAATCGGGTCAGGAACATAGCCCCTGGAGCGCCTGGTAAACGACGGATGACTCCTGATAACTCTAAGAACGGAGTCGTCGCTCCTGTTGAAGATGTCCCTATTGTGAAGCAGGAAATAATCCGCTAGACCGCCCAGCTCCTTATACGCGGCCTCGTTTGTTATGGCCATGGGCAGCCCGGGCTTGTTTCCGCTGGTCATTATCAGGGCCGGCTCACTCAGCCGTCTGAAGAGCATGGTCTGGATCCCCGTGTAGGGGAGCATCACGCCCACCCGGTCCAGGCCCGGGGCCACAAGCTCCGAGATGACCTTAAACTTCTTCCTCAGAAGCACGACGGGTTTACGCCAAGACGCAAGGAACCTTCTCTCATCCGGGGTATACTCGGCGTAAGTTTTCACGTCGTCGAGGCTGGGTGACATCAAGGCGAAGGGCTGGTAGGGACGGCGTTTACGCCTCCTGAACTCCTCGATGATGTCGTCTCGGGTGGCAAGCGAGGCGAGGTGCACGCCGCCGATGCCCTTCACGGCGACGATGTTACCTTCCAGCAGAAGCCTAGCCGTCTCAGCGAAGACGTCCTTCGTCTCCAGCAGCTTTCCTTCGTCGTCGTGGAGGCTCATGGTGGGCCCGCACTGGATGCAGGTCATTCCTTGGGCGTCAAATCGCCTGTCCATGGGATCATGATAGTCTCTGTGGCAGTCACTGCACATGGGGAACCCGTGCATGTGGGTCCTCTCCCTGTCGTAAGGCAGGGCGTTGACGCCCGTGAACCTGGGCCCGCACCAGGCGCAGGCGGTGAAGGGGTACTCGTACCACCGGCCCCCAGAAGCAGCCATGTCAGTGAGGCATTGGGGGCAGATGCCTATGTCCGGTGGGAATATGCCTGAGGCGACTTTTCTGCGGTTCTGGCTCTTATCGATCCGGAAATCCTTGAACCTGCCCCTATAGGGTTTAAGCTCGTATGAGATGTCCTCGATCTCAGAGACCTCTGGGGCGTTCTCCTTGACCTCAACTAGAAACATGTTAACCTGGGACTCGGTGCCCTCCACGACGGCCTCCACCCCCGCGTCCCCCAGGTTAATCACGTATCCCCTGAGCCCGTTTCTGGCGGCCATCCTGTAGATGAAAGGCCTGAAGCCTACCCCCTGAACACGGCCCGTGATGCTTATCTTCGCCTCTATCTTTCCGCCAGAACTCAACGGTATTCACGTCTATGATGAACAGCGTAATTTAAACTATGGGCAACAAGCTCGGAGCCAGGCAACGAATCGTTTAATTTCATTACGATTGTTCATCGAAAGCATCTAATCCATCGTTCGGTGAGAATCATCCTCTGATACGAAACGGTAAAAAAGGGTGACTGTCACCACTATCATGGGGAAAAGATTGGAGCTGGTATTCACCACCATAGCGTTGTTTATAGTGACTATAGTGGCCAGCTACATCTTCTACAAGCGTATTAAGATGGCTCAGGCCGAGTACGAGGGCAGCAAGGAGTCAGTCATGAACATCACCTCCGGGTTCACCCGCCAAGTGAAGAAGATGGAGTCCGGCCTCCAAAAAATTGAGGGCGACGCCATCCAAGCCAAGTACATGGCCGCTGAGGCCCTCAAGGCCGGGCAAGGAACCAGCGCGTCCACCCTCCAAGAGCTGGAGAAGGTGAAGAAGCTCTCCGGCAGGGTCGAAAACATAGAGGGCAGCATAGAGAAGATGCGGGGCGAACTCCAGAAACTAGCGTCCCTACCCAGAGCCGCTGCCCCAGCCGCCACCCCAGTGGACGCCCCCATCCCCGTCCAGGGTGAAGACATCTTCCAGCGGCTAACCGACACAGAGCTGGAGGTCCTCCAGATGATCATGGACCTGGATGAAGGCTCCGTCCCCGAGATCAGGGACCAGATTAACAAGACCCGGGAGCACACGGCCAGGCTTCTCAAGAAGCTCTACGACAGCGGCTTCATAGACCGCAACACCAACAGCATGCCCTACCGCTACGCCGTGAGAAAAGAGATCAGGGACCTTCTCCTAGAGAAACGAGAGGCAGCCATAGGCCTCTAGCTGCATTCAAATACCCTCGCAGCCTATTCTCTGCCCATGCAGGACACGACATGGGAGAAAGCCCCAAGCTTCGAGCCCGTACCCGGAGTAAAGATCAGCGTCATAGGAAACGGAATGCACGCCACCCAGTGCTACATAGTCATCCAGCAAGGAGCCGTGGTGGACTGGCACAGCCACCCCCACGAGCAGATGGGCACCCTCCTATCGGGGGCGGGGGAGCTCAGCACCCGGGCAAAGAAGGTGAAGGCCAAGCCTGGAGCGGCCTGGTTCCTCCCGCCCAACGAGGAGCACAGGTTCGAGACAACGGGCAAAGAGCCCGCAGTAATCATAGAGACCTTCGCCCCACCCAGGACCGACTACGTCATCAAGGTGAGATAAGGAACCAGGTTGACACAGGAACTCCAACCCATCATCAACAAGATAATAGAGGCCGGTTTACAGCTGACCCCGGAGGCCTTCAACCACCTCCAGTCCATGCCCGCCGAAAGGCTGGACAAGGTGATCAGAGGAGTCCTGAAAGCGGCTGAGACCCGGCCAGACCTATTCATAATAGACGAGGAGTTCCTGCGAGGCCTCGAGGAGCCCAGGCAGACCCGTCCAGCGTTGAAACCTCCTGTAGCCCGGCTCCAGTCGAGGATAGAACTTCTCTCAAACAGGGAGTCCCAGCCTGTGGGGGACGTGAACGGCTTCATCGACTACTTCAACAGCAGGTTCAGGCAGCTGGAGGCCATACTCAAGAACAGGTTCGACGTCAGGGACGCCATACCCCTCAGCCAGGCTGTGAAGCAGCCTGTGAAAACCAAGTTCAAGACCATCGGCCTGGTGGCTGGCAAGAGCACGAGGGGCAGCCGCTTATTCTTGGACCTGGAGGACCCCGACACCAGCGTCACCGTCATGGTGTCCGGGGAGGAGGTCTCTAGGAAAGGCCTGGAGGTTCTGGACGACCAGATCATATGCGTGGACGGCCTCAAGTACAGGGACGACCTCATCATAGCCAACGACCTCATATGGCCCGACGTACCCATGCACGACATTAGCCGGGCCGACGAGAACGTGTGCGCCGTCTTCGTGGGAGACATCCACGTGGGCAGCAAGTACTTCCGGGCCGACCTCTTCGACAAGTTCATCAAATGGATGAACAGGGACCTGGGGCCACCAGCCAGCAGGGAGCTGGCCGGCATGGTGAAGTACCTAGTGGTCACCGGCGACCTGGTGGACGGCATAGGCATCTACCCTGAGCAGTTGGACGAGCTCACCATCACCACCCAGAAGGCCCAGTACGAGGAAGCCGCCCGGCTCCTGTCCCAGCTCCCGGAACACGTGGAGATACTCGTCATACCGGGGAACCACGACGCCGTGAGGCGCAGCCTACCCCAGCCCGCCATCACCGAGAAGTATGCCCCAGCCCTGTACAAGGACCCCAGGATACACCTGCTGCCCAACCCGTGCAACCTGAGCCTCCACGGAGTCAAGGCCCTCATCTTCCACGGCAAGGCCCTGGACGATATACTGAGCTCCACCCCCGGCTACGACTTCCACAGCCCGGTAAAAGGCCTGGAGCTCCTCATGAGGTGCCGCCATGTCGCCCCCATATACGGGCAGAGCACACCCATAGCCCCCGAGAAGGTGGACCGCCTGGTGATAGACACTATACCTGACGTGGTAGCCTGCGGCCACATCCACATCCACGAGATGCGAAAGTACCACGGATTAACCCTCATCAGCTCAGGCAGCTTCCAGGACCAGACGCCCTTCCAGAGGCGCATGAAGCTGGAGCCCACCCCGGGCGTAGTCTCCGTCTATAACCTCATGAACCACCAGCACATACCCCTGGACCTTGAACGACTGAGCTGAGGCCCTTCGCCACCATGTTAGCCACACGGAGCGCCTCGGGGGTCCTTGAGGTATGGGCCTGGTCTCTGATGACCTTCTCAGCCAGCTCCGTTGAACAGCCCACAGCCTCATAGAATACTTCAGGCCAGTCGCCCATCCTCAAACTGTGGAGCGGGCCCAGAGCCTCGTAGCGCCTCCACCGCTCACACCAGTCACTGAAATGTTTGCGGAGGGCGCCAAGGGTTGCCTCCATGTCTGGGCGCTCCGAGCTGAAAACTATTATGGGAGTGTCTGTTGCTCGATGTATTTGTTCAACATCTGCCACGTTGAAGCCTCCGAAGGTGACGCCCCCGAGAATGATGGCGTTCACCTCCAGCCCCGATAACATGTTTAACAAAGCATCTGTGGCGTCCAGCCCATCCACAAGTATCCTGCGGAGCCGCACATCCTGTATAACAGCGCCCCGCATCACTGTTAAACAAAGTAAAGTGTATTGGCCAGCATCCGCTAACCCTCTTCGGAAAGCCTCGAAGCTGCCGTCTTCGACCCCCGCTACCGTATAATGGGGTCTCAATACTTGTCGAGTTTTCCTTGGATCTTGGTCTTTATTAGGAATTGGGCGTAGGCCGACTTGGGGACCTTGACGGTCCCCGACTTTACCGTTATTTTACTGATGCACTGCAATGCGTTCTTGTCGACGTCCTTCTCAAAAATCAGGCTACCGTTGCTCTCGATGGCGAAGGGACCCATCTCGGAGGCGATCTCCTTGATGTCATCCTTAGAAAGGCTCACCTCACCGTCGTCGTCGATGGTCAAAACAAATTCTGGTCCGGAGTTAGATGCTTGACCAAGACTGACGGCGGCGGCGGGATCATCACCATCACCGTTTATGAAGGCCTCAAGGGCGTTATTGACGACGTCAGCCACGTTCTTACCGTCCTTCTTGGCCATAGAGAACACTTCGTTGTACAAATCCGTGTTCAGGCCCCTTATTGCGACGGTTTTGCGCGGCATGTTTACTGTTCCACCTGTTTATTTGTTAACTTGTTTACTTGTTAACAAGTATACTTATAAACTTATCGGGGCTGTTTACATTTTAGCCCCGGGTGGGGAGTCCGGAGTTAGATGTAAGTGTCAAACACGGTAGCCCTAGATAAGACACTCTCCAAGAATAAAAAACGCTCGGTCCGAGTACCCAGCGGGAGAGAGGCGAACTTCGCCAAATATGTAGATGTTTTCC